>CAYTDR010000802.1:0-4194 GCA_964436185.1 uncultured Candidatus Obscuribacterales bacterium
TTGGTACCAGTCCTGCCTGGAATGTTGTAAACGATAATCGGAATTGATGTTTCGCTGGCGATAGCGCGAATATGCGCTTCTATTCCCTTCTGCGAAGGCTTATTATAGTACGGTGCCACGATGAGAAGTCCGTCTGCCCCGTCTGACTGGGCCTTCACGGAAGCTTTGATAGATTTTTTCGTGTCGTTGGAACCAGCACCGACGATCACCTTCGCTCGTCCTTTCGCCACCTGCTGCACGCACACAAACAGATCCGAGCGCTCCTCATCCGTGAGAGTGGGGCTTTCGCCCGTTGTACCGGAAACAAGTATTGTTGTCGTTCCGGTTAAAATTAGATGATTGGCGATTTTTTCACAGGCAGGAAAGTCAACGTTTCCATCATCATCGAATGGCGTGACCATCGCGGTAACCATCCTTCCGAAGATGGGTGCATCATTGCCAATCAATTTCGTTTCCTCCCCATCAATGCCAAGCTCGCCATCAGAGTCTTCGGGAATCTCATCGCTAGCTGGATACAGCACATTTGATCAAATTGTGTTTGGCCATATATTCCGCGATACGCACCGCATTTAGTGCGGCACCGATTCGCAAGTTGTCTGCCACCACCCAGAGATTGATTCCTGTTTCCGACGAAGTGTCGCGCCGAATCCTTCCGACAAATACAGGATCAACACCGGCAGCATCAATTGGAGTCGGATAACGACCTTCCAGCGGCTCGTCCCAAACCTCAATAATCGGGGAGTTGCTCAGATGTTCTCTCACCAATGCAGGACTTACTTGTCTCTCCAGGTCCACGGTGACGGCCTCACTATGCCCGATTAAAACTGGCACGCGAACTGCCGTGCATGTGACTGGGAGTTCGGGCAATTCGAGAATTTTTCTTGTTTCATTGACGACCTTCAGCTCTTCTTTCGTGTAGCCATCGTCGCTGAAAGAGTCGATTTGCGGAATGAGGTTGAAGGCAATCTGCTTCGAGAACACCGACCTGGTGTGATCTTTGTTATCAAGTAGAGCCCTGGTCTCGGACTCCAGCTCCTCCATGGCTTCTGCTCCTGCACCGCTGACTGATTGGTATGTCGAGACAATGACCCGTTTCAGTCCTGCCAGCTCATGAAGAACTTTGAGCACCACAACCAACTGAGATGTCGAGCAGTTCGGGTTGGCAATAATTCCTCTGTGGGTGGCTAAGGCATGACCATTGACCTCCGGCACAACCAGTGGAACGTCTTTGTCCATGCGAAAAGCGCTTGAATTATCAATGAACACGCAGCCCTTCTCAACCGCCACGGAAGCCCATTTCTTGCTGACATCGCCGCCGGCTGAAGCAAGAACAATGTCTATGCCATCGAAGGAGCGTTCATTGACCTCCTCGACTTCCACTTGCTTGCCGTTGAATTCTATCGAAGCCCCCGCTGAACGAGAGCTGGCAAGGAGTCGGATGCAATCGATCGGAAAGCGACGTTCTTGTAATACCGAGATGAATTCTCTTCCTACTCGTCCAGTGGCTCCTAGAATTGCTACGTTAAAAGACTTTTCAGACATTTGATCCTTCCCTGATGCGGTCACAATATAGCAATCTGTTGAGTTCTTCGATTGCCGGATGAGTGCCGAAACGGCATGCATGAGATGTGTAAGCGAGCCGCCAAAGCGGTGATGACATCCCATCAGCGTTCAGCCTACAACAAACTCATCAGTCCTACAATGATTGAGACAGTCTTGATTACAGGCTTGATACGCAACAGCACAGCCGATCGCATGGCTGTCTTGAGATATTTCGCCTAGACGAACCTTTTGCACAAGTCTGCGATTAAAGGGCGAGGCTCAGTCAATCCCTTCCGACTCTGGTCAAAACCTGATCTTCCAGGCTTCTTTAGCGTGGAAGAATTTTTTCCGATCTTCTAACTAGGGGCGCTAAGGCGTTTTGGGAGTATACTCTGTTGATCTTGATCGCGATTAAAGGGTGATCCGCTGTCAAGCGGCGACAGCTTGAACAAAGCGATGACAGATCTTTTGCATCGGTATCAGTCCGCAAGCTAGAGCAAACTCTCCAGGCCAATCGTCAGCTGCTTCATTTTTACAACGGACTTGATGCTCATCAGAATTCCTCTCGTGAAACAGTTGGTATTGAAACTGTCATGCTTGATCGTCAGCAATTCGCCATCGGAACCGAATATGACTTCCTGATGCGATATCAAGCCTGGGAGCCGCAGAGAATGCACCCTGACGCCGGAAGAATGCTGACCTCCTCGAGCACCCGCAAGTAATTCGTGCTCCTCTACGCGCCGATTGTTGTATGTCTTCTCGTGCTCTGCAAGTTTTCGGGTTGTGTGCATGGCGGTTCCCGACGGAGCATCGACCTTACCAGTATGGTGCATCTCGATTATTTCCACGTTCTCGAAGTGCTTGCCAGCCTGGCGTGCGAACTCCATCATCATGACCGCGCCAATGGAGAAGTTTGGTACAACCATGGCGCCTAGCTGCATCTGAGCGGATGCTTTCTCGATTCTTTCGAGGAGACTTGGCTCCATGCCAGAGGTTCCGACAACTGGACTGACCGATTTCCCAATTGCAGTACAGGCAGACTCTACGGCGACAGAGGCCAGGGTAAAGTCCAGAAGAACGTCGGGCTTCGTGTCATCCAGGCAGGTAGCTACGTTGTCCGAAATCAGAAGTTCGGGCGAGGATTTCAATGCAAGGGTTTCGGACAGCGATTTACCAATATATGAAGCGCCGGGCCGTCCAATTACAGCTACAAGTTCCAGCTCCGAGTCTGCCAGAATGCAGGAGGCACTCGCCCGGCCCATCTTTCCGTTTATTCCTGAAATGGCGACCTTAATCGACTGTGCCACTTGCACCTCCTTGCATATTCTGGGCTTGCTATCGGTAAACAATCCTGTCTCCAACGGAGAGACAAAGACTACTTTTTCTTACTGAAATTCCTGTCAGTCAGCAACCTACTTCTTGTCCGCCAGCGACAACTCGAGCGTATGAGTGCCTGTAGATCCAAAGCCGCCTTCTCCTCGCACAGACTCTTCCACCTCGTCTACTTCCACAATCTCTACGATGGGAACGGGCATGACCACTAACTGTGCTATCCGCTCACCCGGCTGAAAAGTGTATGACTTCTCGCCATGGTTAATTGCCAGTACCATAACTTCGCCACGATAGTCACTGTCTACTGTTCCGACGCAGTTCGTGAGGCTGATCCCCGCTTTGTCTGCCAATCCGGAACGAGGACGGACCTGACCTTCATATCCACTGGGAATTTCTACTTTGATTCCGGTCGGCAACTTGGCTCGAGCACCTGCAGCTAATTCAAAAGGTTCACTCACGGCCAGAGTCAGGTCTAGTCCGGCTGACCCGCTCGTGGCGTACTTTGGGATCCCCTGACAATGCGGCATCCGTTGTACTTTCAGTATCACTTTGTTTCCCATGATCTATCTCCAACTATGACAGGGAAATTTTCGACGACTTCCTGCATACGTGCCAGAGAAATTGTCGAATCAAAGAAACGTCTCATACGTGCTTGCCTACTTGCATATCTTTTGTATAGCAACGCATCCGATTGCAAGACCGCGGTTAAATATGCAGAACACTGAGATCTAACTGAGAAACCGTTGGCATGTCTCTGCTTTGAGAACAACAACACAATATTTATTCCGCAGTATCGCGAGCCTGGAGCACAAACAAAAACACCACCCGACTTTCATCGCGGTGGTGTTCTCGCTACTACCTAGCTGCCTGCTGCGAACAGGCTCAGTATTTTTCCATGTGCTTCAGCTAGTCCTTCACTCATGGCGGGCTACTTGCTGCTGTATCCGGTTTGGCGCCAACCTGATGTTTCCGCAGTGCCCCTCGGCTCAAAGAAGTTTCCTTTCGAAACTGCTCACCGTCTTCATTTACTACTCTATCAACTCAGCATCATGATCGCAAGTACCCCGATTTCTTTTTTTGATCTTTTCTGAAACGCTCATAAAAGTGGCTTATCATGCCCTTCTGCACAGTCCACTCAAAGTCCATTTGTCTCGGCCCATTTGTTTGACAACGAGTTTCTGCACCTCGCATTTAAAACGCAACAACCCTTGAAGAGCCGCATCAAAAGCCCATCCAAGCAGAATTAGCAACCTCGATTGATGACACCAGATATGGCACCACCGACGAGCCTGCTGCTTGCGCTGCATCTCAGCTGCTGAT
>CAYTDR010000803.1:0-3001 GCA_964436185.1 uncultured Candidatus Obscuribacterales bacterium
AAATGGAATGGTCACTTTCTTGGCGCCGCAAGTGAAGATCACCATTTGATTGGATTTGAATTCCAAAGTCTTCAACCCATCAACACTGGTATAAACATTGCCGATTAGCCTGGCAAGCGCGGTCTTGCCTCCATGCGAGCCGGACTGATTGGTTTGATCCAGGAGGTTGGTGCCCAGGAATATGAATGCTGCAACCAGTACCAGAGCGGATGTACCGATGATGGCAATGAGAACAGCAACCGGATTGAACTTGCTCGTGTACCGTTTGAGAGAGCTGGGTGATTCCTGGATCAGCGAGCTCTTCAGGTTTTGTTGTTGGCGATTCTGGAGTTGTTTGCTCTTTACGATATTTTCCATTTCATTGGCATCCGGCTCAATCCAAGGATTGAGCGCATCTCGCAGATCCGGAGGTACATTTGATTCGTCCGCGCCTTCTTTTACTTTGGCTTCGTAATCAGACTCCAGTCGGTCGATCTTGAACTGGTCAGCGCCTCGTGCCCTGAGCATGGACACGTACGAATGAAATATGAGGGGAACGAGCGGATGAACCGCCGGCATTGTGGCGTTGGAGATATTGATTGCCAGCTCGTAAGCAGCCTCCGAGTCGGCGAACCGTTTCATTTTATGGCTTGTTTTGCCAAGCTTGAGCAGTGCCACCACTTTCAGTTGATCGGGGACGAACTCTACGCGCGAGAAAAGAAAGTCGTACTCTCTATATGCGTTTAAAGCCTCTTCGAAATTACCACGGTGATAGTTGCAGTCGCCGAACTTCTCGAGGCAATGAGCGAAATCGGCATTGGCGGTGGCCTCTTCGTCTCTAAATAACTTCAGTGCTTTTGCATAAAGAGGTAGGGCTACTCTGTAATTCTTGTTCTCCATGGAGGAGTCTGCGGTGATAACAGTTGCACAAGCCGCTCGGAGAGACTTGGTTGATGACATTTCCTCATCGGCGTCATCGACCTCCTCCTCTTCTTCTTCCGCGTATTGCTGCTGTTGGCTCCAGGTCGGCTCGCCGGACCAGGCTGGCTCCGCTTCCTGGTCGACGCTTTGCGGATAATCTTCCGGTTCAGGTTCCGGCTCTCCTTCTTCTGATCCCCATTCTGCACCCCAGGAACCATCCTGCAGTTCGTCGCCGGTGGATTGGTAGTTTTCATCGATCTGGTAAGGCGATTGTTCTTCGTATCTTATAATCTCCGCTTCTTCGAGATCGTTAGCGGCTAGTGGTATCGCCTGCGGTGAAGGCCCGGAGGCGCCTTGCTGGGGAGGAAAAACGCTGCCCAGTGTCCGCACTACCTGATCTGGCCCGGGATTAGCGAAAATATCGTGTTGCCGAATAATGTCTTCAGGAGAAAGTGCTTTCGGTGGTTGATTGGCGGGTGGTGTCTCTTTCTTCCCTCCGAAAACCTGTCCTTCTAACTCCCAGGAGGCAGCATCCATAAAACTGGACGCCGAGTCATCTTTCAGATCTCGTAGTGATACGTGGTGCGTGCCTGTATCTGTATGATCTTGAGACTGCGGGGGAGAACTGGGCTTAGCAGGTTTTTCGTGCGCACCGGATGCGGTGAGATTTTTAGGCTTGCCCGGTCCCTGAGGTTTTCTCGTTTGCACTATATCCTGGCGACCGGATTGGTTCATCACGGATGAGTCGTATCGCCCCGGGCTGGGCTCGGACTGCTTGTTGACGACGATTCGGCCTGATTCGCTGAGCTCGCCTTGCCCAATTTTGGTGAAATACTCGTTACCGGGCTTGGCTTGTCTCTGATCGGGCGGTGCCTTTCGCATGCCGGAGTCCGCGACCCTGGGGTCCGGTGCTCGCCGTACTCCGGACTCGCTCATGCGGGGCGGAGGTGCAGGCTTTTTCTGTTTGTATGTGCCAAACGATTTTGGTTTGGGGAGCTCTCCAGGCGCTTGAGAACGTGCCGACGGCGGTGGCAATCGAGCGGGACTGGGAAGGCTGGAACCCGTATCCTGACCACCCGTGGGACCTGTCGGTGGGCTTTTAATCGGCTTGTTCTCAGCATTCCATGTGCCGTTTTCGATGGGCGGACTTTTTCTTTTCAATTCCTCGTCGGCCCTGTGCTTCTCCATTTCCTCAAAAGTCGGTACGTTCCATGTACCGCTTTCGGTGAATGCCGGATCATATCCAGCCTTGGACCTTGGATCAGCGTCGGAGTCAGTTTTTTGAAATTTGGGGCGAGGTGGTACCGGCCGTGGTGAGGTGTTGTCCTCAGGGCTTGACAGGACTAAATCATCAGGAGGGACTGAGAAAGACTGCTGAGAGCTGTTCTTCGCTTGCTTTCCTTTATCCGGTGCTCCTTCAAACTGTCCTTTCGATCTACTATCGCTATTACTCAGTGTCTCAGCTCCACATCTGCCACATTAGGTAAGGGTCTGCCGCCCATCCCGCCATTTACATACCCGAAAATAATACTTGTAATACATCAATTCATTGAACTGGTACATGATTGCAATCTTTTTCGGTTAATTTCGCCGGTTGCGCAAGTCTCTTTGGTAAGGTTTGCATTACATTATACGTCTTTGCACTCCAAATTATTGGCAGCTTCGAGGCTGGTGAGAGTGAAAAGATGATATCCAGTCTCTGACTAGTGGCTAATCGTTTCAACTTTTTGTGTACTTGAGCCACTCTGAGCCCAAAAGGCATATTCGGTCAGGGCTTGTCATGATGGCCCGTAAGATACCCCGAAAGTGGCGCTTGTCGTCCTCTAATTTAGAGTCTGTGAACTCTGTGCGCCGTATATGAGTGTCGTTTTTCGCAATGGAAGTGCAGGGGCCATTTATTGCGCGCCTTCGCCGGATGCCGAGCGGCTTGCCGCACCGGACACGTGATGTTTGATCGGTTCTGTGTAGGTACGGCGGTTTGTAGAGGTTCCAGTCTAGCGGCTAGCCACACTGGATTCGGTGTTGTTCGATCGCTCCGAGAGGTCGCAGTCCCAGGTATTCGAGTCGGTATCAAGCTCAGTTCGGTCGATCATCGATCCGG
>CAYTDR010000803.1:3101-4190 GCA_964436185.1 uncultured Candidatus Obscuribacterales bacterium
CAGTCCCAGGTATTCGAGTCGGTATCAAGCTCAGTTCGGTCGATCATCGATCCGGTCCCTGTTTGTGGCTTCCAGCGCCGTATCCGGATTCTCGCTGAAGACGCCATCGACCCCTAAGTCGTAAAATATTTTGTACTCTTTCAGCGCATCTCCGTATGATCCAGGGCAATCATCAGCCGCGGTGAGGTGCAAGTCGGCAGGCAGAAAGTGCTTCTCATTGCGAAATGTCCAGGGATGAACCACCAGCCCTGCTTTGTGAGCGTCTTCCACCACGCTGGTCGGCTTTGCCAGCTTCCCTTGAGTGTCACGGGGACAGATCAGATTTTTGTTCGGTCCGATGCCCTGGGCGTAAGTGGCGATCTCAGCCAGATTCACAGGCTTTATCATGTCCGGATAGGAACGCGGGTCATGGCTGCATGTCCAATCGTAAGGCTGCCCTTTTTCGTCGATCAGTTGCACGAGTGGAAGCTTCGTTATCTGGTGCAGCTTCTTTAGCGAAGTTACCTCGAAGCATTGGATGAAAACCGGCGACTGTCGGTCGGCGAAACCGTTGCGCTTCAATGTGTCGACGAGCTTCTCTTCTGTTTGTAGACCGATCTTGGCGAAGTAGCTCGGGTGCTTGGCTTCCGGGTATAAGCCGATCGGCCTTCCACGTTTTGCGCTCTCCTGCTTGACCAGATCAATCACTTCCTGGAATGTAGGGATCGTGTAGCGATCGTTGTAGATGGTGTTCCGCTGCCGTTGTTTGGGCAGACGTTCTCTGGCGCGCAAGGTTTTTAGCTCTGCTAGAGTGAAGTCTTCCGTAAACCATCCTTTCACCGGTGCGCCGTCGATTTCCTTTGTTTTGTAGCGGCTTTTGAACTCCTGGTGATCTGCTACGTCGGTGGTCGTAGATATTTCGTTTTCATGGCGGGCGACGAGAGCGCCGTCTTTTGTCGGCACCAGATCGGGCTCTACATAATCTGCGCCCAGCTCGATCGCCAACCTATATGCGGCACTTGTATGTTCCGGGCGATAACCACTTGCTCCCCTGTGTGCAATCACGAGTGGCTTGGCAAGATGAGGGCGCGTCGCCGAGCCGGCTTCCAA
>CAYTDR010000804.1:0-4189 GCA_964436185.1 uncultured Candidatus Obscuribacterales bacterium
GTTGCTCGTTTGGAACCTGACCGCCGTACACGTCTTTCGGTGCTTTGTGGTCGTTTCTATGCTGGTTGGCAGGCAGCTTCGGGTCATGAATTTCGTCGGCTGGGTCGTCGCCGTGTGGATCTGGTCCGTGCGGATCGCCACCATATTTCTGGGCGATCAGGAACAGTCCTTTTTTCTGCAGCAGCTCTACCACCTTGTTTACTGGTGCAGTATTTGCAGCATCCTCGATCTCAAGCGCTTTGTCGCTGTTGGCCATAAACGAAGATGCCAGCGCAGTCGATGATACCAATGTGATAGTGACACCTAAGGCGATTACTAAATAAGCCATTTACATCTTCCCCCGAGCAACACTGCATTCCAAAGACTGAGATAGCAGCTCAATTCACGGACTGGGGAAGTATAACTTATTTTTCAGGAAATTAACAGAGTTTGCATGCCGGGTTAGCCACTTTGTGAGTGGACTATAGATATTAAACTCACTTCACTGTTTCGATGAGCTGCCTATCAACTTCTTCAGTCAGAGGGTTTATTAAGACTTTTCCGGGCGGCTGGAGACTTCATGTGCAGAACGTAGTTTCGAAAATCGTGTAAACGAGCTGCCCATCAAATCTACCGCAGCGAAGGTTTGTCAGAGACTTTTCTAGTTAACCGTCCACTATGTGCATCAGAACGCAAATTTTGAGGATCGCACTGAAACGAGCTATCCATCAATGTTTACAGCAGCCTAGCTTGTGAAGACTTTTCCGATCGACTAGTGAACGCCCTTGATATGCGTGTGGAACGGAATTTCGAAAATCGCATTGCCCACGGGTACTTTGATAACCAATTCGGTGTCCCTCTGATTCAAATAGAAGAGGTAACCTGTTCGTGATTCGAATGGCTCGAGCCAGACTGGTGTCAAACCGGCAAACTGTGCTTCGTTACTGCGCAACAATCCAGGAAGCGCTTGATCTTTCGGGCTTGCACCAACGACGAGACCTTCTCTCGATGGCCGAATGCCGGCTCGAATTGGTACCGTATGTGATATCGCTTCCCAGTGACCGTATACTCCGAAGACGTTCGGACCCATGAACATGTCGTGACCGACCGATGGTACAAGTCCGCGCACGTTGCGTGTTTTTTGAATGTTGGCAAGCCAGGGACGAGTGTGCGTTTTTGTCCACATGCTCAACTCTTTCTGGACCTTATCGATTGCTTTCGGATTTACTTCCGGTATGACGTTCTTGTGTTTATTGGGATGACCCGGATCCACTTTTTCCAGCACCACTTTGCCCAGCTCGAATTCCTGTTGGTGGTCGCTTACATTGGTCACGGTGACAAGCACTCCCATGATCTCCCAGAGGTCGATGACGGTGGTGGCCACTCTGATTCCGTTGGCCGAGATGTACCTCAGAGGGAACTCACTGTCGATGATCTCTTGCGCCCGAGTAGAACCTTGCTCCCACTCAAACCTCACCTCTCCAGCAACTGAAGGCGGCTGATCCGGGACTACGGCAGCCTCCTTTATCCGATAGGACTTCTCGTAGAGATCTGTTGCGTTTTTGCGTGCACCCATTTTGTGGTAAAAGAGGGCTTCGTCTCTGAGAACATCGGCTAGAAGCAGTTGCTTGTAACCAGGGTGTTGCTGCAGGATTGTCTTCGACTTGCCGAATAACTCCTCCGCTTCTTGATACCATCCGTGCTCAACCATGACCTTTGCCAGCGCGTGCAAAGCTCTACCGTAAACCTGTCCATCAGTCTTTTTGATCTCATTGAGGATTTGTACTGCATCCTCGGCATACTGACGGGCCTTTCCTTTGTCTTGAAACGCCAGACTTGTTAGCGCCAGCCCTACATAGCATTCGGCTGTCTCTATCGATTCTTTGCCGCATTCTGCCTGAGCCTTAGCCAGTGTTATCTGATAGATTTCGTTGGCGTCGACAAACCTTTTCATGTACAGATACAACTGGCCAAGAGCAAGGCGCGTGTTGACTAGTTGAGATGCTGGAGCACCTGAGGTTTTGGCCTCTTTGATGCCGGCCAAGAACATCTGTTCTGCGTGCTGATACTTTCCTTCTCTAAGACTGCGAATTCCTGCGTTGTAGTTTCTGCTCCATACTGGTTGTCCGCTTTGAACGATGTACGGTCTTCCGTCGTCGGAGTCCTCGTTTGAGCGTTTATTGAACTCGACTTTTTCCTTGAGCACCTCTTTCTGCTCGGGAGCGCGTTTCCAGGGGCTCTGCCCGGCGATGCTAAGCTCCTGCGCGGATACGGAAGAGGCGGCCAGCGAAAAAGCAATGGTCAAGAGCAACTTGGACTGTCTCAGCATTTTCGAACCAATTTTGTATAGAGAAGACTAGTTTTAAGCTTAACAGGAGAAACGCTTGAGATCATTATTTGCTCCCTGTTTTCAAGCAGTATGCGCTGCCGGATGACAGCATTGTTGATTCAAACCCTTTCAGTAGGCTAATCAAGAGGTTGTTGGCGTCTACAGCTATTTAGCTTAGAGATCCTTAATTTATGGACGAGGGCTCTCTTGCTTGCTGGTCAACCACGACCTCTATTTCTGAATTAGCACGTGTTCTTCAAAATCATTGGAACTGAATGGGGTAGCCGAGCTGCATTGCTTTGAAAGTAGAGTGCTAACCGTGATGTAGTGGTCTACCCAGTCAACTCAAAAGGGATTTGCCTGTGAATTCGAAGATCGAAAAGAGTAATCGAAAAAGAAATGACTTGAACATAGGCCACACCATTATGCAATTTCGCCTGAGACTTGGACTTACGACAGAGCAGTTCGCTTTAGACATTGGCTCTTCACCATCCTTCGTCAGGAAGCTCGAGGACGGAGTCCTGGATGTTGACTTCGAGACCCTGGAGAAGTGTGCACATGCTTTCAACTTGGAGTTATCTGATCTGTCACCGGAAGCTTGCTCGTGACTTACAGCCGCTGAGAGAACGGACAGAACAGCGATTTCTTCCCAACAGAACTAAGAAAGTCGAGCGGATTTTGTTCGATGGAGTGGTTGTGAAAACTCTTGCTTGGCTTACCGGCAAGATGTCCGGCGCTCTGAACGAGCAGCGGCGTCGCACTGCCAGTGGTGCCAAGCTTTTTTTCTGCGCTTACGGCTTGGGTTCCTAAAGCGCTAAGGGTGACGTTGTCGCGTCACCCTTGTTTGAAAGAAAACATACTCTTTTACTTCGAGCCGGATTTGACGTTGATCAACTTCGGTTTGCTGACTGCCGGTTTCTGCTGCACTAGTTCGATGTCTGGTTTGCTTGCTTTACCGCTTGTCTTGACCTTTACGAGCTTGCCAGTCTTGCACGATTCCTGAATTGCCTCGATGATGAGCAGGTCGTTCAAGCCTTCTTCTCCCGAGGGACGCGGCTCTTTGTCCTCCAAGATGCAATCGGCGAAATGAAGCAGCTCTGGGGCGAACTGATCTTGCTTCGGAGTTTTTTGTCTGGTTACTTCATCTCTTGCTTTGAGGACATATTCCAGTTCCGCTGCGTACTCATAGGCTGGGTCCAAAGCAATTGATCCTTCTGTTCCCGTCACTTCATAGCGCTGCACATCGAAAGCGCCGAAGCTGCAAACGAATGAGGCGAATTTCTCACCAGGAAAACGCATTGTCGCGCTTACTGATTCCTCTACCTCAGCGAAGCGAGGATCGCCCGATTGAGCGGCCACTGCGAACACCTCGAAAGGCTCTTCCTGGAAGAGGTACCGAGCAGCATTGATGCAATAAATGCCGATATCGTACAACGGACCACCACCATGTTCTGACTGAGTGCGAACGTTGCCTTCCCTCACTTGCAGCGTAAATGTCGAGTTGAACAGGCGTGGTTTGCCAATCTTTCCTTCGGCGATGATGTTGACAGCTTCCATATTGGTTTTCTCGAAATGCAATCGATAGGCAGTCATCAACTTCGTATTGTTTTTCTTGGCTGCGTCGATCATCTCCAGGCATTCCTTTGATGTCATCGCCATCGGTTTTTCCGTGAGGACATGAATGCCGGCGTTACAAGCTTTGACTGTAAAGTCCCTGTGCATATCGTTGGGAAGTGCTATGTAGAGCGCATCGAAGGTGTCGCTTTTCAACGCCTGGTCAAAGTCATCATATGACCAAGAGTTTGAGACGTTGTATTCTTCGGAAAGCTTTTTTATTTTTTCCGAATCATGTCAAAGTATAATTTCGAAATTATTTACATA
>CAYTDR010000805.1:0-4187 GCA_964436185.1 uncultured Candidatus Obscuribacterales bacterium
CAGTTGCATGAGAAGTTAGCGAACCACGAGCGGGCAGAGAGAGACAGATTGAGCGCATCGCACTTGCAGGCATACAAGGCGCAGATGTCTGAATGGATTCCCGCCAGACCGAGTCAGAGAATTGTCGCTAAAATCGTAGATGCTGGTGTCGTCGGGCTGCTCGCCACAACGCTGTTTCTGATTTTAGGACAGCTTTGCCTACTGTTTGCCAGCGGAGCTCAAGTCGGATCGCTCGCCAATTTGTCTGCTTGGGCACCAGGAATGGTCACTGTCTTCTTCGTCGGCATGTTGGATGCAATCTTTCCCTGCATAGCGCCAATTCTTTTGCTGCTCTGTTTGCCGGAGTTCGTCTTGAGCAGCTTGCCTGCCATTTTTGCTTCGAAGTCCGTGTCGGATTTGTTTGCCTATCTGAGTAGTGATCCCACATCTCAGATTATTCCTGTAATACTGCTCCTGATATCATCAAATTGGCTATATCATGCCCTCTTCGAGAGTTCTTCTCTCCAGTCAACTCCCGGAAAAGGCTTCTGTCGACTTCGAATCACCGACCGAGACGGCGTGAAAATTTCATTCTTCCGTGCTTCTCTTCGCCACGTGCTCAGGACAGTTCCATCGTTCCTCGTTGTTTTTGCTGTTGTCGCCCTCGCCTTCATGACAATGGGTTCCGGTTATCCTGAGCGGTTTCTCGGTGGTGCCATCTTTCTGTTTTTGATGCTCTTTGGTGTTGTCTCATCAATAAAACCGGGAATGCACAATGCTTTGACGAAGTGCCTCGTGACCGACAACTTCATGTACAAACCGCAATTGAGTCTCGCCACGAAAGGTGGGGACAATGAAGGAAAGTAGTCCTTCTGCCATTGTGTTTTGGGCTGAAAGCGAGGTCAGGGTTTCTGTCTGACTAGACATGTTCAAGTTGGGAAGATTCTAAACTCGATTTCTGAGAAAAGGACAGTTTGGTCCGTGACCATTAAGGAATACGCGCCGGCAATCCTCTACAGACACTGTGATATCTTATTGAGACTCTCAGCGATGACCGAACGGAACGCTTGGAGCTGCAACACCAGGGAGAGCATGATGTCTTTTACTACCTACAACCAGGTGTCCCTTCCCAATTTTATGTATGGTACTGCGTGGAAGAAAGATCGAACCACCGAGCTTGTGAAGTTGGCTGTCGAATCAGGATTCAAAGCTATCGACACTGCCAACCAATTAATCCACTATGACGAAGCTCAAGTAGGAAATGCTTTGAAAGGGCTCTACTCAGATGGCGTGAAAAGAGAGGAGCTGTTCTTGCAGACCAAGTTTACGCCAGTGGACGGACAGGATCATCGTACTCCTTACGACCGGAAAGCGGATGTCGGGACGCAGGTGCGACAGTCAATGGATAGCTCGCTGGCTCACTTGCACTGTGACCACGTTGACTCTTACGTATTGCATGGTCCCTACTCCAGACGAGGACTAACTGATTCTGATTGGGAAGTCTGGATGACAATGGAAGAATTTTACAAGACTAAAAAGGCGCGAATAATAGGCATCAGCAATGTCACGCACGAGCAACTGGATGAGTTGTGCGCAAATGCAAAAGTGAAACCGATGGTGGTGCAGAATCGATGCTATGCCGTCCGCGGTTGGGACAAAGGCGTGCGAGAGATTTGCCAAAGAGAGAACATCATCTATCAAGGATTTTCCCTGTTGACGGCAAACACCGGAGTCTTGTCTGATCCGTTTGTCCGGTCCATAGCCACCACATTAGGTGCAACACCGGCACAAGTTATTTTCCGCTTTTCAATGCAAGTAGGAATGCTTCCTCTCACGGGAACTACCAAATCCGCACACATGAAGGAAGATCTAGCATCAGAGACCTTCACTCTGACCGACGAGGAAGTCCGGAGAATTGAAACGATTGCTGTTTAGCATCGCCCTGGCATTGTTTGAGTGTCGACAGCACCGGGCGAAGAAACTGCGCTTGACTAAGTGCTATCGGCTATCCTACCAATGTAACGCGAACCGTTAGCTATTCGCTGTAGAGTTTTCACGGCGACATCGGCCTCATTATCCTGAGAAGCCAAAAGTCTTCTTCTCCTCTGGGGAGCGGGGCAGAGCGGTTTGTAGCGGAAAGGGAGGTAACGCTGAAGTTACGGATGTAGTCCTACACTGACGTGGCGTCTACAAAATGATCGAATGATTGGATGACCATCCACAGGTCTCGTCAGCGACACGTGCCTTTTTCGGGAGGGGACGAAATGATCACTGAAGGTTTTACGGAACACCAGCCTAATGGTGGCTCCACTGATTTCACTGCGGGGCAACCGATTTCGGAATTTAACTTTAGGGATCAGGCACTTGAGGAGCTTTTCGCTCAAGGAGCCGTCTATAACTCATCTGGTTTGTCCGAGCAGGTAATACCCGAGCATGTAATACCCGTTATTGAATGGACGGAATGCTCTGCGGAAGCAGAGGAGGAAGCAGCGGAGGAAGCAGAGACGCCCGAGAAATATGTTGGTGCAAGTAGGGAATTTTCGGATGTGAAGATTACTCCTGGCTCTCTGGAGACAACAGATCGAGAGAGCGCGAAGTTCTTGAGAGAGCTTGATGTAAGGCAACTAATTGTACTCAAGGACGGAGAGTCGAGAAAAGTTGGGATTGAATTCAGCCAAACGCAGACAATGCCAATCAATAGAGCAGGCTGTAGGGATGTTCTATTGAAGGAATCGGTCGGCGGACGTCTGACTGCATCGGCAGATGGAAAGTCTGTTGTGATCTCCGATATTCGAGGTGTCGAAGCGACTGTCGATCTTCCGGAGGAACTTCAATTCATCGGTGGTGATTCTACTACAGTCACGGTAAAGAAGCTCTCTTTTTTTGAGAGGGACGGAGTATCGATGATGGAAATTACAGGTTCCAAGTTTGACGTCGATTTGACTAGAACCGTCCCAGTCCCGTCAGAGATACAGGCGATCAGAGCACATATGGAACGTCTGGCTGAGAATCTGGGTGACCAGCCTGTGCCGGACGAGGACAATCGCCGGTTGGTTGAGAATCTCACCAACGGCGATGGCATGCCGCTCTACCTTAAGCTGGCACTCCTTGCGGCAGGCATTGGAATTCTGGCCAGGAGGGGGCATCCGCTGAGTGTTCCAGACTTGCTCTTCCGGAGAGCGAGGGGATCAGGTGCGCCGGAGAGTAGCGAGGTTCCAGAATCACGAAGCGGCGAGAACCCGGTTAGCAGCCCGGATGGTATAGACAGGCAGGCGTCACTCAGTAGTAAAAGCGGTAGCGTATCTGATGGCGCCGCGAAAAGCGCCGATGAGGTGAGTAGAGCTGGCGCGAATAATTCTAAATCTGCTTCAACTGGTTCCGGGCCGGCTTTGTCTGCCGATTCCAGACCCGGACCGACAAGTAATAGCGTAGGCTCGGGTACGGGTGATACCATAACTGCTACCAGCGATGCGGCACCGGCAAGTGATAGTAGAGCGGCGGCGGCAAACGCTACCAGACCGAGGATAGAAAGCATCACAACGGTCGATCAAATGCGGACGGGACAACGTCTACCGGGCTTCGGCGGTACACCCATGGATATACTCGCCGTATCACCTGAGGCAGATCTCGTTGTCATTAACCCCGGGGACAATCTAACTCTGGAAGCACCCAGAACTCTTGCACCCGATGTTGCTTCTAGAATCATCAGAATCGCGGACGGAGACAAGGTCTATTTCTGTGATCCGGTTACCGAGCATGTATATCAGGCAAGTGCAGAGGCGTCGAAGTATCAGCAAGTGCGCGGAGCTGAGGTAAGGTTAAGGGGAGATATATTGCGTGAGACGACGAACGCCATAGCAGAAGATCCGGCTTATCGGTTGGTGGTTGCTGCTGTTGAAAACAACATCAATGTGATTCCGATTCCCGGCGCAACCGCGTTGATTGCGGGGCTGATCGCTTCGGGGTTGCCAACCGATACGTTTTGGTTCGTCGGCTTTTTGCCCGCGAAGCGCCACGCGCGCCGTGAAAAGTTGGAGTCGCTGCGATTCGTGCGCGAGACACTGGTCTTGTATGAGGCACCACATCGCATTTTGGAAACGTTGTCCGAAGCGCAAACGGTGCTGGGCAATCGGCGCGCGGCGCTGGCACGCGAGGTGACGAAGCTGCACGAACAATTCTTGCGCGGCACACTGGCCGACATCCGAGCG
>CAYTDR010000806.1:0-4184 GCA_964436185.1 uncultured Candidatus Obscuribacterales bacterium
TAATGGACAACCTGGAGAAAATTGCATCCAGCCTCAATTCCGAGGCTCTCACTGATGACCAGGCAAAGAGGTTACTTTCCAATCTCAGCCCGACGGAGCGTGCTCGTCTGATCGAGCACATCAAACAGCGTCGCCAGTTTCTCTCGATCAAAGGGCTCAATACGATTTTTGACGACGTGAGGTCCGAGCTTTACTCCAAACATCTTCGTTATGTGGGGCGCAGGAGTATTGGTCAAGGGATGTCTACTGAGATCAACACGCTCACTTTTGGTGAATCGACTACGGCTCATATGCTTGGATATCTGATGTATAAATCGACCGGCATAAGCAATCGGTTTCATCGTTTCGAAGCCAGTGACGGTAAATTGATGATTGTCGATCCGGAGGGAACGCGTTTTCTGTTAGAGGAAAAAGACAATAAGATTCGGATGGTAGAGATGGAAGCGGACGGCACGGGTAAGTGGGTGCCGAAAAAGGGCGGTCAAGCTCGCGAATGCGATCGCTTCGTGCTTCTCGATAGTCCCAAAGGAGATGCGGTTACTCCTCAAGTTCACGAGCTGTTGTTGAAGCTCAAGCAAAAAGATCTGCTCTACATTCCCGAGAAATTAGTCGGTTCGTTCGAGCCTATTCATGGTGCGCAACAGAGAGTTCCTGGATTTGCCGGTGATTTGAATTTCATAGATCTTGCTGTAGCCGCCACTGACGATAAGTGCTTGCTCAACCTTTTGTGTGAGAAGATTCGTAGAAACGGTCCTCCTGAGCGAGGAGCACCACCTGAGGTGACTGCGCGGGAATTGAAGGCGCTCAAGAACGCACTCGGAACTGTAGAGAGCAATCGCACTCGAGGATTACTCTATCTCAATTTCCTGGCAAGCAAGGATCCCAACAAGACCAGGGAGTTGCACATGTTTGCCAACCTGGTCAACTATCGGAGCATGGCTGAAATCTGCTCTATTGCTACTACGCTTAATGACAGGATTAACGATCGAATCAAGACGTTGGGCGTCGACCGCTCCAAACTCGTCTTTGTCGTGTTGGACAAAGAAGGTAGTGGACACCTGATTCATGAGACATTCAGAAAGCTCTATCCGGATGTCAAAGGTCAGTTCAAATCCGAGGCAGAGCTAAGGCGAATGTCAGCAGGTGAGCTTGCGGGTAAGCATCTCGTTCTGTTGGACGATGCATTCGATTTCGGCAAAGACTGTCAGGCCAAGCTCGAGTTTTTATCGTCAGTCGCGAAGACCGCCGGTCACAAGGACATAACGATTGCCACGCTGTTTCAGTTCGAGCACGATCTCCATAGTAAAGAACGAGCTGAGATGCTCAAGAAGTATCATGAGGTCTTTAATGAAAAAAGCCTTTTGTCGGTCGTCGAGTCGAAGTCATTTGAAACCATTCTGCGCGAGGCAGGCATCGAGCTGCCCGAGACCGAGCGGAAGAAGCTAACAGAGATTGAGTGGACTGACGGAACTCGACGCAAGACAGTTGCAGAAGTGTGGGCATATATGGTGCCTAATGACGTAAGCAAGATACTGTACGAGTACGTGAGAGCATCAGGCCATCCTGGTACGAGACCTACGGATGTTGAAGAATATTATGTGCCTCTGGTCGAGTCTTTGCCTGAGTTCTTTGCGGAACTGGAGCGACGAGCCGGTCACGAAGTGAAGCTGGAAGAGCGTGCCGCGATACTTCGCGATGCCCTTCATGATGCGATGGAGCGGAACAAGGACCGATGGAAGGAGTCGAGAATGACTCTCGTTAGAGAGTTGATCGCAGAACTCGACAGAGCACTCAACAGTTCCAACCTGGAGAGTTCTCAGGTGGTGCTACGAGATCTAGTCTTTGTCGCAGAGGGTTTTTATCGCGATGTAGACAAAACCAGACTGAGGGCACTTGCACAAGTGAAAACTGAATGGATGGGGGAAGCTGGGCTGGATATTACCTTCCGCCACGCGCGCATTCCGACCGGCACCAGTCACAACTACGAGTTTTCGAACCCGGTCCACATTGATACCACCGAAGGTGCCGTACGTATTAAGAGCGTCCGATTTAATTCATCGTCAGGTCAAATTGAGATCGAGGGAGACCTGCGTTTAAGCAGTGATCAGTGGACAGAATTGAAGGATGCCCAAAAGCAAAAGGTTCTCTCACAGCTACAAGAAGAACTGCACAAGGCTTATCTCAAAGGAAAGGCCAGCCTCGATGGTCCGCAGGCGATGCAGGCGACAACTCAGATTTTGGCGGCGTATCTCGACAGAATCGTTTCCGCCACTGAAACCACTGAAGGTGCCGGATTTGTCGAAAAGCGATTAAGGACCATTGCTACCGACGAAGTTCGCATGCTTAATCATCTGACCGTTCAAGATCTGATCAGGCATTATCCTAAACTTGCAGACGCGCAGCTCCAGCAGAACTTGGCTGATCGCATGGCTGGTGTCGTTGATGGCTGGTCGGATCTCAGCCAGCAGTTGGACTTGGCCAGACGGTTCCAAGTTCTGAAGGCTCATGCGGAACAGAGGCAGCGGGAGCTCCTTCTGAAGTCCGGCGATCCTGGCAGTCTCGAAAAGGCGAATGCATATCGGGAGCTTGCCGGCAAGCATGAGGCGAAGGCGAGAGAGCTTCAGCAAAAGACGTTCGAGGAGGCTTGCCGTCGTGTCAAAGCACTGGAAGAAAGTTTCAACAGCCAGCTGAGAGAATCTGGTCTGCCGCCAATCGAACTGGAGCTATTTGTCGATTCTGCCACCGCCAAAAGTGCGCTGGTGGAGGGTGGCAGCTATCAGGGAGGGACCGGTAAGGTTGCGGTTTCGCTCGAGATGATTCTGAACGGCAAGAATCCGCACCGCCTACTGACAGTGCTGGAACACGAATACGTTCATAAACTGCAAGATCGTGATGTCGTACTCGACGTGATCGATGATGTGAAAAGAAAGCCCATGGATGGCAAGACTTTCGAGCAATCCGTTAAGGACGTTTATTTCGAAAGGACTGGAAGGGTATTGCAAGATGGGCTGCTCAAGACAGGGCAGGCAGCTTACGAGGCGCTTGCTCGCGTTGCCCAAGCTGGTGAACCTCTCTTAACTGATGCTCAGAAGACCAGAGCAAGGAGCCTGGCCAAAGCGGCGAAGGAGTATGATGCCGAGCTTAGCCGGGCTGAAATTCTGGCAGCTCAAGAGCTGGCGTTGCTGAGGACAGCCAGGCAGTTAGGAAGAGTTTCTGATACCTTCAAGCTCTTTCATGATCTTACGATCGCTGACGAGCGAGTCAATCTCTTCGAACGCGGAGAGCGAGGCAGCGTTTTACGGCAGAAAATTTTCGGCGACAAAGTTCCTCCTGCTTACCAGGAGCTTCTCGATGGCTTCTCTCGCGCCTATGCTGCCGGAAAGGCGGAAGAGTGGCTGATGGAGAACGGTACTAGAGCCAGACGCGCATTGGCTGAATATATCGAGTCGAGGCATCGTGATGTTCAAGCTCAGCTGAAGGAGGCATGCTCTGCCTATCAGCAGAATTTCCTGGAGGTGGAAGGATATGCCAGTGCTGGTCTGATCGCAGCCGGCAAGGGTGCCACTGTGTTTGCTTTGATTGGCGGAGGCGAAGCAAGAGCGGGATTGGTGGTAGGAAGACACAGCGGTTCAGCAGTTGTATACATACCTGGCGCTTCTTCTGAAAGACCCGCAGAGGTGCGCGACAAGCGGAGCACGGACAAGCGAATCGGGCAGCTCGAGCTACCTGGTGGCGCGGCAGAAGGACGAGAGTTTTATCTGAGCGAAGACGGCAGAATCTTCATTGAGGACAAACACACAGGCAAACTATTCGAAGATAGCAGTATAAGATTGTTGAAGCCGTCGGAAGTTTTTACTCAGGAGCAGTACCTGATGTCTGAGGCACCGCCGGCGGAGGCCCCCAGGGGGCGCGGAGGGACCGTAGCCGGACTCTGGCAGGCACCGGCGGAACGGCCTGACGAAGCGAGGCGCAGATATGAGCAGATCCGTCAGCTGATGGAGCTGACCGCCGAGGATCCGCTTCTCAGCAAGGAAAAGATGAATGCCTTCCTCAAAGTCATGGAGAGGTCGACGACGCGTTGGCAAGACTTGAGTCATCTTGTTACTAATCCTCTCGAGATTGGCCGTCTCAGTGATAAGGCGTGGCGTGAATATGTGGCTGCACGAGAGCCTCGAGCAGCAGAA
>CAYTDR010000807.1:0-4175 GCA_964436185.1 uncultured Candidatus Obscuribacterales bacterium
ACAATAGAGAGTCTCTGGAAGTGAAATTCAAAGGATAGTACTTTTATGATGTGCTGGACTTTACTGTGGAAGACGCTCTAGGGTTCTTCAGCAACATCCAGTAAGCGATCAACAAAGTTGAGATGTTGAAAGAAGTTGGTCTCGACTACATTAAGCTCGGACAGCCGGCTACAACCTTATCTGGTGGCGAGGCTCAACGTGTCAAACTGGCGGAACAGCTCGCCAAGCGCTCCACAGGCAAGACACTCTACATACTGGACGAGCCCACGACAGGACTTTCTTTTGCTGACGTAGATAAGCTGCTGCACGTGCTCAATCGACTCGTCGACAACGGAAACTCGGTAATCATAATCGAGCACAATCTGGATGTAATTAAGCAGGCGGATTGGATCATCGATCTTGGTCCCGAAGGTGGTGATGGAGGCGGCACGGTGGTGGCGATGGGAACTCCTGAGCAGGTCGTACAGTGCAAAGAGTCATACACCGGTCAGTTTCTCAGCCGACTTCTGGAAGGCGTTCCCTGCAAATAAGCAGGGCCTGTGTTCAAGCGGCTCTCCATTGTTAGAATCTCTTCCGATACCAATTAACTAACGCTGCAAAACGTAATCATTAAACTCTGGCAGTCAATCGCCAACTCTGTCTCATTCTCAAGCTTCGGCGGCAGCCGACGGAACAAGCTGCACTCGACAATATAGATTTCGATGAGTATGATCAAATGAACTGCTTGGTTGGCGGTTTTCTATAAAAGCATGGAGAGATTGAGTCCCGCGTAACAGCGCAACTCGAATTCTCGAGATTTGTGAGACCAGATATAGTTCCAATGCGACATCGTACAGTGCCAAGTGATTCAGCCCTTCCAGGGGAGAAAAAGACGCTCGAAGAGCCGTTTTCCTCTCCTCAAGATCCTGTATTCGACAGCCTGAGAAAACGTGGTCATCGAATCACGGCGCAAAGAGAATTGATTCTGCAAATCTTTCGCGATCTGCCCTCCGGTCGTCATCTATCTGCCGAGGAGCTGCATGAGAAGCTCCTTGAGAAGGGCACTAATGTCAGCCTTGCCACCGCCTATAGAACACTGAAGCTTCTCACTTCTTTGGGGCTTCTGCGTGAGCTCGATTTCGCCGAAGGGCATCGACACTATGAATTGAAGCTGGACAATCTGCCGCACCAGCACATCATCTGCACAGCCTGCAATACATTGGTCGAATTCGAAGACTACTTTCTCGAGGAAGCCGGTCGCAAGATTGGCGCGCGATACGACTTCGAAGTGGTGGACGCGCAATTCAAAATTTTCGGAATCTGTCCAAACTGCAGGCAGAGCGCCAACTCGACCCGCACCAGCGAGGTGAGCAGACATGACGTCTAAGACTGAAAAAGGGCTGACACTGGCTGATGCTCTTGATGGACAGTGGCTGATAGTTGTAGGCACTGACACGGATGAGGTCAAGTGGCAGGCTCTCCGCTTCGGAATCGGCGAAGGCTCGCTCATTCAAGTGCAAAAGAATATTGTCAGGGGCCCGGTAATTATCAGCAAAAAGCAGGTAGAAATAGCTATAGGAAGAGAAATCGCCTGTAGCGTTTCAGTAAAACCAGCCGATAAACATCCGGGAAAAACAAATGACCGATAACATCACCAAGGAGGTAACTGTAAACTGCACTGAATGCCGCTTTCCTTTGAATCCGGGGAGTGGTGGACTGAACATGATCAGGTGTCCGAGATGCAACACCTGGGTACAGTTAGAACCCAGCTGCTTTGGCGGTTGCATGTCCTGTCACAAGGCTTCTGGCGGTCAGTCAGACTGTGGCAGTAACACGGAGATCGGTGCAGAAGGTAATAATAATGCTCAAAATGTGGTACAGACAAAGCGGTGGGCTAATTCCGCTGCGGGCAGTTTCCTCTCGAAAGCATGGAAAGTACTTAGAAATGGGCTTTTCCTGTAATATAAGAAATAAGGGTTCTAAAGAGGACGCCGCGAGGTGGCCTAATCCCCCATATGGTCTCCGGTTAACAGTTAGGACATAGGGATGGCAAAGCTCAATCCCTGGAAAATTCAGGGATATAAACCTGGGCAGAATGTGATCTGCAAGATTATCAAACCCGAGCCAGGGGGCTATGCTGTCATTATCCCCAAGGATAATTTACCTGGATTTTTGCCGTCAGATGTTCGCCATAACATTGGTGAGGAAGTTCTTGCTCAGTACGTATGTTTGGACAAAGACCGCATGCTTTTGTCCGAGCGCTTTACGGCTGGTGCCAAGGGGCAAGCTCAGGAGAATGCTGCTCCCAAGACTGAAAAGGTCAATTGGCTTGAACAGCTAGAGCAGAACGAATCCTACTATGATTCCTTGCCTGGATCAGCACCATCGGCTGATGCATCGCAACAACAAGATCCTTCTGCTTCCATGACTGATGCAGAACAAGCTTTTCAAGTCTATGCGCAGGGTGTTCCGACGCAGCGCTTCCAGCTTCGTCGAGCAATCGATTTGATTATGCCACCGCTGGATGAGTCATCGATGACATCCTTGCGAATCGGAGACTACGATGTCGAGTGGCTAATCACAGATTTGGAAGGCGGCATGAGGACCGGTTGTGTCAAGTGTGCTTGTGAAAGCAAGCTATCTCGATCCGCAATGCTTCTGTACAAGGGCCGCGCTGTAGGCTGCATTTACGGCAGCAAGTCAGATCCCAATACTAAACCGACAGAGGAATCACTCAGCCACTTGCTCAGAGATCTGGACTCTCCCGATACGGTCGTGACTTTGTACGACCTGCCCGAGAACATTACTATGGCGATGTCTTCATTGTTCCTAGGCTATCCGGTCGAGACCAAAGAAGACTACGAAGCAGCTGAGTACCTTAACTACATTTGTGACTGGCTGACGAGTGAGCAGGTGACGGCGACGTTGGCAATTACTCTTTCTGACGGAAAGGGTACATGTCTCGGATATGTTTTCCGAGGGCAGTATGTCGGCTCATTCTATGTTGAAGATCAGCAATTCCATCCCGATCGCGATTTCATCGATACGCTGATCCAGGGAGACCCGCGTGCCCAGTTGGAAGTCAGCATCTTGCCGCCTGAGATGCACTCGTCAGCAGTTCGCTTTGGCTTCTCGTTGAGCATGGCTCGCAGCCGCAATAACAGTTATTAGACCATCACGACTTCCTGTTCGCTGCGCACCAGCCGGCAAGCAGCCAGAGGTCACGAACGAAAATTACGCCCTTAGATCGACTGTCATAGCCGATGCGCTGCCACCACTGCTGGTTAGCGAGGTAGTGTTCGGGTGAGGTTGAGCCCGATATCTACGGCGCTCGGAGCGCGGTTTTCCATCGGCAGAATCGTCGCGAGCACGAATCAAGAACGCACTGTTATGCTTCGCAGGTTTTCTATCAAGAAAAATCCGCTGCCACCATGACTGGTTAGCAGCGGACTTGATGTTCTTGCGGAGGTCGCAGGGTTGCGACTATTCTTCGCTTTGATTGTGTTCTGTATCGGAGTGTTGCGATTCGGAATGCGTTTCGCTCTCTCTGTCGACCGTCATGATCTTCAGTTGATCGTACACTTCATGCTGCCCAGCTGTTTGCTGATAGCCGGTACCTTCACCACCTGCGCCGTATGAAGATCCGGAACGATGACGCTCTTCGTTGGCGAATTTGTTGTCATCGTCTTTAGCATTGCCCGCAGTGTCATACCGATTTGTACTGTTGTACTCATCTGTATCATCGGCTGGAAGATTCGTTTCGTGCTGCTCTTCCGACCAATTGCCGGCATTGTTTTCCTGATGGGCGTCGTGGGAGTGTTGATGCTCTTGCGTGCTTTCCCCTTCAGGAGTAACCAATGCTCTCGATTCATCTTCGTTCGATTGATCCGAGCTTGACTCATCCGATGCAACGGACTTCAGTCTAAACACTCCAGAAACCGGACCCTCTATCGCTTCAAAGGGGCTTCTCTCTATTTCGTATTCGACTGCCGGTACCTCAGGCTCAGTTTCTACTTCTACTTCATCATCATCATCGTCATCGTCATCCTCATCGGAAACAGCCGGTGACTGGACGAGTTGTACGTCATCGTCATCCTCATCCTCATCATCGTCGTCGTCATCATCCTCATCATCATCCTCGTCCTCGTCACTTTCACCACTAGTGGTGCGAATGTCGTGGTAGACTTCTGCTGCGC
>CAYTDR010000808.1:0-4162 GCA_964436185.1 uncultured Candidatus Obscuribacterales bacterium
ACCTTCGCCACCGTCGATGGTGATGAAGTCGGGACCGGTCTTGTGCTCCTTCATGTACGCCGCCAGCTCGCGAACCTGCTGCATCTGACCGCCGACCGTCTTGATGCCGACAGGTTTGCCGGTCCGTTCCTGCAGCTCCTCGATGAACTTCATCATCGTGGGGATGTCGTGGAACTCTTCCCAGGTGTTGGGAGACAGGCAGTCCTGTCCGACCGGAACACCGCGGATGGCCGCGATTTCAGGCGTCACCTTGGCACCGAGCAGCATACCGCCGAGACCGGGCTTGGCGCCCTGAGCAAGCTTGATTTCGAAGCCGACGACCTGGCTGCTCTGAGCAACCTGCATCACCTTGTCCCAGTCGAGCGTGCCGTCCGCCTTGCGGAAGCCGAACTTCGCCGGACCGATCTGGACGATGATGCGCGCGCCACCGACACGAGTGCCCTTCATCTTGGGCGGCCGCTGCCACCGGCTGGAGAAGTGCGACAGGATGGTGGCCGTGTGCCAGGCGATGCGGGTGGTCAGAGGCAGCGGCTGCAGGACACCCTCGAGGTGGTACTCGGTGAGTCCGCCTTCGCCCGTCAACATGTGGACGTCAGCGAACTTCGCACCCGACGAGAGAGCGCGTACTGCTTCCTCGGAGAGAGCGCCGAAGCTCATACCCGAGATATTGATCGGCGATGGGCAAACGTAAGGGACGCGCCGCTTCTTGCCGATGACGATGGACGGGAAGCTTGTCACTGCCTTGGTCGAGACCGGGAACATGTTGGGGAGGATGTGAACCTCGCCCTCGGCGCGATAGTCTCGTTCCGTACCGAAGCCGATGTCGCTCGATAGACCCTTGCCGGTCTTTACCAGGTCCTGGAAGACGCGGCGGTCGAACGGACGAACCATGTTGTTCGGCAAAAACCAGTATTGACGCAGTTCGTCGCCGATACTCTCGAAGATGTAGCGTCCCCAACCGATGAAGGGGAAGTTGCGGCGAACCGCGTGGACGACCTGATAGCGGTCGGCGATGCCGACTATCAGTGCGACCACGGCGAGCATGAGAACTAGCTTTGGATCGATCATCCAGAGGATGACGGCAAAGCAGATACCAGCGATGTGAATGGTTTTAAACATCGACATCATAGCTAGGGCTCCTGTGTAGGAGGTGATAGGCGACCAGTCCGGTCGCAGTGTGGCGGCGGTTTTTAAGACCGCATCAGGTGTTGAGCAAGCCCGGGCGTCCGATCGCCTGGGTCAAAAAATGTCAGCACCAAGCCGAGCCGGGAAACAGAGACCAAGCCGATGTGCCAGTGCCGCACGGATGTGCAATGCATTGTTGATTCGGTTGGTTTCGAAAGAGCTTTGTGGTGGGAGAAACTTTTTTTGATCTTGAGGAGGATGAATGTCTCAAGGCTAAACGAAAGAGAGCCTGATACTCAAAGATCCGGATGTCTTGGTGTAGTTAGCGCTAGTCGTTAAGGTTTTCAGTAAAAGCTCTAAAATACATAGTCTTGAGGTTTTGAAATGCGAAACTATGATCGGGTTCTCAGATAGATTAGCGAGAAGCTATCTTCTCAAGAGTTATAAGTGATATTGACAACGCGCTCAGGCGTCCAGAGCTGCTTAAGCGGGACTAACAATCTCAACTTCCTTGCTCAGAGACGACCTCTGGAAACGTGGTTGCCAAGCGCTTATGCGATTATAATCTAACTCTGTAGATCCGCCGTAATATCAGAAGATATGCGGGGTTTATGCCTTGCAACCATTGGCGACAATGCAATAGGACGCTTTTTTACATCGTCCATTTCATTTTGTATTTCGATTCGTCGACTAGAATAGTAAGGTTAGGCCCCTGGACGGGGTTTGCTCGAATCGATCCCATCTTATCGAGCTCTCTTTGGAGGTATGCCCAATGCCCAAGATCACGTCCAGGGGCTGACGCTTACGCTATCATTGCCAGCAGCGATTAGCTAGCATCTGTAAACAAGTGTCAGCTAAAAAAATGTCTGTGGTTAGCGAAACGGCCAACGAAAGACGGCATGGGAAGCCATTCTTCGTGTCATCATCTAAAGAGCCGATTTTGCAAACAGCAATGATATTACGCTAGAGATATTGGAGAAGCGCCTGGCAAGGGCTTTTCGCTGAATGAGATTGAGCATACTTTCTTCGCACGGAGTGTTGGAATGATTGAAGGACTTCCAGTATTAGTCACGGGATGCAGTGGATTTCTCGGTCCGTGGCTGTGTGAAAAGCTGTTGGAAAGAGGCGCTGTAGTCTACGGTCTGGACATTCGGCGCGATAATCAGTCGAGAATAAATGAGCTGACTGACAGAATGGAATTCGTTCTGTTGGATGTTGAAAACTACGACGAGCTCGATCGATATATACGAGATCGAGGAATTCAATTCGTCTTTCATCTGGCAGCCCAGGCTCTTGTCGGAGAGGCGCTCAGAGATCCGCGTGCCACTCTCAACACCAATATCGTAGGTACCATCAATGTGCTCGAGATCGCTCGAAAACTTGATGAGGCCGGTCGTGCGATGAAAGGAATAATTGTTGCCTCGAGCGACAAGGCATACGGCGATCAAGTGGAGCTGCCGTACATAGAAAAGGCGCCCATGCTGGGGCGGTTTCCTTACGATGTCTCGAAGAGCTGCTGCGATCTAATCTCGCGCTCCTACTTCCACTCCTACGGCTCTCCTGTCTGCATTACACGATGCGGAAACCTTTACGGTGGGGGCGATTTGAACTGGAGCAGAATCATTCCGGGAACCATCCGCAGTTATATCGAGAACTGCCACCCTCTGATTCGATCCGATGGAACGCCTGTGCGAGACTATGTCTACGTTGAAGACGCGGCTGAAGCTATGCTTGTTATCGCTGGTGAAATGTTAGTGAATGGTGCCATATATGGTGAGCCGTTCAATATTAGCGATGACAATCCGCTTTCCGTTCTACAAGTCGTAGAATCAATCCAGACGTTGATGGGTCAACCCGATCTTACGCCGATTATCGAGTGCTCGGCGCGAGGCGAGATTCAGGAGCAGTTTCTCAGCTCGGCAAAACTGCGCGAGCTGACAGGATGGAAGCCCAAAGTCTCTCTGGCGGAAGGTCTGTCCAGAACAGTCGACTGGTATACACACCATCTGCAACTGATCGGCACCGAGTAATTCGCACTGCTACCGAATATGGTGCCGTCACCTGGGGAAAGAGCACCATATCATTATTCCGACGGTGAGAGCCGCTCCTACGGCGACAAGCGCGGTCACTTTCGGGTGCTTGAAGGGAAGCTCTAAGAAGCGATTCCTTGCCAGTTTGTCTGCCACCTTGGGATCCATCGACAGTGCTTCCAGCAGCTCGTCGGCTGTTTGATAGCGGTCCGAGACATTTTTGGCCAGGCACTTAGCGACCACGCGCTCGATATGGCGCGAGAATGTTCGATCGGGCAGCATGCTTGCCAGGCTGGGAGGCTTGGCGAGGACATGTGCTTCCATGGTCTCCATGTCGGTTTCATGCTTGAAAGGCGGTTGGCCTGTAAGGGTGATGAACATCAAACAACCGAGTGAATAAATATCAGACCGATTGTCCACCTTCAGACCCTGCACCTGCTCCGGGCTCATGTAACATGGCGACCCGACTGTCTCTCCTGTCTCGGTCAATCTGAGATCGTCGTCCTCGACCGTAGCCAGACCGAAATCGATGATTTTCGCTACTTGTTTGCCTTGATCGTCTTTGGTCAGGAGCAGGTTGCTCGGCTTCAGATCGCGATGCAGGATGCCGTTTTTGTGAGCATGAGACATGCCTTCGCAGACCTGTTTGAAGACCTCTATCGCCTCACGCTCTGTCCGAGGGCCTCCGGAGCGTATGAGCTGTGCCAGCGATGACCCATCGATGTAGTCGAGAATCAAGTAAGGATGCTTATGAACAGT
Organism: uncultured Candidatus Obscuribacterales bacterium; assembly: GCA_964436185.1. Lineage (GTDB taxonomy): Bacteria > Cyanobacteriota > Vampirovibrionia > Obscuribacterales > Obscuribacteraceae > CAYTDR01. The sequence continues at coordinate 3,915 of CAYTDR010000808.1, forward strand.
AATTCCGAAATCGAGTGCGCTCAAGATATAAGCGTGCTTCAGCCGTCCTGTAGCCTTTGCTTCACGCTGGAAGCGCAGGAACTTTTTCATCGATTCGTCGAAGCCTCTTTTGAGGACTTTTACGGCCACGACTTTTTGAAGATAGTGGTCCTGCGCCTTATACACGGAGCCCATGCCGCCCGAGCCAATTTTCCCAAGACATTCATACCGCTCATCATCAATGACCGGAAAATCGGGAAATCTTCGGC
>CAYTDR010000809.1:0-4153 GCA_964436185.1 uncultured Candidatus Obscuribacterales bacterium
CAATTCGTCCATGTGGTAGGTCCGTCCGTGCCAAGAACCATTATGCCACTATTTATGGCTTCTCACTACTCTCCAAATAATTGAAGACGCGTACCGGTGCGGTGGACAGCGCTATCTGTTCATTAGTATGTGGCTCTCAAAGTAATTGCGGGAGGTAGAAGATGTCTGTTGCAACTATTTTTCCCTCCACGGCCAGTGTTAGAAGGAGAATCCGAAGAGCTGTTTGGCAGCTACGTTACCGCACAACCCAAATCCTTCCCAACGTACTTCTTCTTCTTCTCTTTTTGTACTTTCTGTTTTTTGCAGTGTTTCTGATTTCAGCAACTACTGTGGCAGCAGAGCGTATTGCCGATTGGGCAGTTGCGGTCAAAGTACTAGCAGCTAAATGGCGCTCTGGGAACAACTCACACCGTGACGAGCCGGCGCGTGGACTGTACACCTGATCTTCTGTAGCACCGTATTCAGTGCACGGCTGTCGAGGCTACTTCTGAGCTTTTCTCCGCCAGTGTGGCAGGAGTACTATTGAATCTAGCCTGCACCAGTCCCCAGTCGATAGTCAATGTTCCACCCTGGCTCTTGTACTGCTCTTCCCACTTCATGAGCAGATCGAGCGAGGCGTGGTCGATGTACGTCACGCGTGAAAAGTCGACGTGCAGCTCAGTGTCGGTGGGCAATCCTTCCAGTTCGTCGGCGAGCTTGGGCAGACTCAAGAAGGTTGCTGCGCCGACGAGCGTAAGAGTTATCTTGCCGTCGAGTATTGCCTTGTGAATATCAAGTTTGCAGAAAACATAGAGTAGCTTTACCGCGCTCATGGTTACACCGATCACGACACCCGTGAAGAGATCGGTAAAAAGAATAGCAACGGCGGTGACGGCGAAAATGAGCAGCTCGGATTTGCCGATTTCAGCTATACGTTTTGCTGCCCGAATATCAATCAGTCTGTAGCCTGTATAAACAAGAAGAGCAGCCAGTGCGGCTGAAGGTATCTGGCGCAGAACGAATGGAAACACAAGAGTAAAGAGCAGAAGCCAGATGCCGTGCATGAGAGTTGATGCTTTGCTCTGAGCACCGGCTTTCACATTTACGGAGCTTCGCACAATGACGCCTGCCACTGGCAATGCGCTTAGAATTCCGCATACGGTATTGCCAATGCCCTGGGCAATCAGCTCTTTATCATAATTACTCTTATGTGCAGGCAACATGCGATCTATAGCATTGGCTGTAAGCAAGGTTTCGGCGCTACCTACAAGGGCGATTGTGAGCGCTTGCTGTAGTAGCACTAGCCAGCCGGCTGTTACAAGCACAGAAAAATCCGGCATGGCAAATGCAGAAAGAAGGTTCTCGGGCAACTGAACTCGATTCACTTCCAGATTCATAAAACCGGCGACAGCCGTCGAAATTAGCACTGCCAGAAGTGTGGGCGGTATGGCGCCGCGCAATTTTTCAACCGGCAATCTTTCCCATATAAGAATGATCGAAATAGTCAGAAGCCCGACTAATGCTGCTATTTCGTGAGAGCCATCATCGAATGTAATCACTTTCCAGAGCAGTTGTGGAATAGCCAGAAGATTTTCCAGCCCATTGCCTTTAGGCTTGTCGTCAAGCATTACATGGAACTGGCTGACTAAAATAAGAAGACCAATACCAGAGAGCATCCCTTGCACGACTGCCGGTGACAGGGCACGAAAGATGCGCCCCCAGCGCAATGTTCCGAAGGCGATTTGCATGATGCCAGATAGAAGTACGATTACTCCCAGAGCAGCTGGGCCGAATCTGTTGACGCTCTCCCAGACTATAAGAGCAAGACTGACAGTAGGACCGCTGACTTGAAAGGGCGAGCCCGACACGGCGCCCACAATCAGTCCTCCGATAATTCCGGTCAGCAAGCCGGAGGCCGGTGGCATGCCCGAGGCAATTGCCACACCCATACATAAAGGCAGCGCCACAAGAAACACAACCAGAGAGGCAAGAAAGTCCTGGCGCCAGTATTCCCGTTTCAAATCTAACTTCATGGTCGTCTCTCCTTTAGTACTGAAGCTGGCAGAAGCAGGAGCAGGATTTTAATTGCGTTGGACTGCCTGGCGCCTATTTGAACAAGTAGTGCAGGCGGGAGGCGAAGTGTAAAACCTCAATCATTCGTTAATGGAAGCTCATAGCAAGGTGGCAGGAAAAATTACGCAATGATTTAGAACTGAATTTTTGCTGTACGCGCGCTACTTGTTCAAGTGGAAACAGGATCGATCCTCCGGAGTTAGTCGATAGAGAATCACTTGAATGGAGGTGATCCACCGGTCAAAGAAACTGATTGATTAATTGACCATGAGCCTCGGTAGTCCGGGGCTCTATCTTTTCTGGGACGGATTGATTCAAATATCGGGATAACTGCATGTGTGCAAGCGTCAACAATTTTTTTAGGGCACAAAATCCCGATCAATATTTGATGGTGCGCGCAGCCGCTTCCGAAGACTATTAAGGAAAGATTGAAAGGTCGGACAAGTGGTCGTTTTCTTTGCACATTTCAGTTGAAGTTATTCAGTTCATTGTTAGGAGGATTGTTATGACCAGTAAGAAAAAACTCTTGGGAACGGCAGTGGTAGTGGCTCTAATTGCTAGCACCATTGGGTTGCCCAGCCTTGCTGATACCAACAATACGAGCAACTGCCCCGGAAAAAAATTGGAAGTGAACACAGCTCCAATGAGCGATCTTGAACGCAAATATTTCGAGCTGAAAACACAAGTAGACAGACTGATGGAGACCTCAGCTCGCTTTGCACTACCATGGTTCGCAGAGCCATTTGCCTGGGACAGTATGCTTGGCGGGCTTGATCCATTCGGGAAAAAAATGGAACAACTGGCGGACCACCCACTGATGTTGGACACGCACTGGGGAGGCTATTTGCCCCGCATGGATACCAGTGAGACCGACAAACAAGTGAAGATCACAGCCGAAGTACCAGGTATCGACGAGAACAATTTGAACGTTTCGGTTCGAGGCGACACCATCACAATAAAAGGGCACAAAGAAGACTCAAGCGATGCAAAAGATCAAAGCAAACGAACCGCCGAAAGGCGCTATGGTACCTTTGAGCGCACGATGAAGCTACCCTGTCAAGTTGACGGTGAAAGAGCCGAAGCTATTTTGAAAAACGGTGTTCTCACAGTAACGGTTCCGATGTTGCCGGCAGAGCGAGCGGAAGGCAAAAAGATTGCAATTCGTAAGGAGTAACAATGGCTGCCAGGCTTATCCGCACGTGGTTTGAGGATTTGTGCCAGTTGAAACCTGGTGCCGTAGCTACACTAATTTTGTGCGGAATAATGCTCGGTGCAGTTATTGCTTTGTGCATGCATAAGCCGCCGGGGGCTGGCAGCCGGAGCGTCCAGTCCTCCTCTGGACAGGTCCATGCAGCCTGCCAGCCCGGGGCCCGGCGGCTTCTGCGGCACTTCTTCCCGAGCCGCCTGGCGAAGTTATCGCTCACGGTGGTGCGTTATCCTGAGACGGACTATTGTCAGACGGCACCAAATGCATACAACATTCTCGTGCCAGATTGGGGTGGATCAAACTACCGGCCCAAGACCATCGTCAATCAGTGAAGACCCCATCCTACTGTCATTCTTGAAGTTTAAAATTTCATTAGTAGTGATGGCAAAATCGATGCCTTTTTGGTAAAAAAATAATTGATTAAAATTCTTCTGTTCGATCGCGGACAGAAGAGTTCGGGTGAAGAAATAGCCAAATAAAGAGAAGGACGGCTCTGTGGGGCAGAGCTGGACCTCATTAACGTAGTTTGATTGTCAAAGTAGGAGGTGACTGTCATGCGCTACGTAGATGATATGGATTTGAGAGGCGGAATCGGTCTCATTGATGAAGAAAACGTACTAAGCCTGGAAACGGCTAAAGATGCAGCTAATGCAAACAATGCAGATGACTATGCCATTGATGCATATCTGCGCTTTTTGAGAAAGCAAAAACTTCTGACTAAAGATGAAGAACTCAAGCTCGCCCGCGCAGCCAAAGAAGGGGACGGCAAGGCCGTACTGGAGCTGGTTCGTCGCAACCTGCGACTGGTAGTAAGCATTGCCAAACACTACAATAATTACGGTCTGAGTCTCGAGGATCTCATCCAGGAAGGCAATCTGGGACTGATGCGGGCCG
>CAYTDR010000810.1:0-4150 GCA_964436185.1 uncultured Candidatus Obscuribacterales bacterium
ACACTACGAATACTGATGAAGTCATTCAGCATTATGTCTTCGGCCTGTTGCTGCAGCGCCCGAACTTGATCCCGCTTCTGCATGATCTGATCTTTGGTTGCTTGTGGAGCGAACAGCAAATCCATTATCTCTCGTCGTCGCAGTCTCAATTGACCTTGTAACTGTTTGCCTTTCGAGGAATTAGCCTCGCGCATATCTTTGATTTTCTCTTTCTGTTTGTCTGTCAGATTGAGAATGGTGAAGTCCAATGGGCGACGACCGAACAACTGTCCGCCGGGCCCCATCTCACCGCCGCGCCTGTAACTGTAATTGCGAACACCCTTTTGGAATCGTTTACCTGGTCCGCCCGGTCCTGACTCTGCATCGCCTCGATCAGTAGCCGGTCCATCGCCGCCGCCATCCATTGATTCTGGCCCCCCGCCGCCCATACTACGGTTCTTAAAGCGTTGGATTATCTCAGTTTTCTGATCTTCCGGTAATTGGCGAAACCTCTCGCGAAAGCGGCGGCGCATCTCACTGCCACCTGCCTCATCGCCCTCGGCTGGTCCCATATATTTTCGAATTCTTTCGGACATGGTTGACCCAGGCGTGGATGCTCCGTCGCCTGGTGTTTTGTTTGTAGTTCGTTTGGATTCGTCCTCCGTCGGCGCCTGGCACAAGAACTGGCTCTGGCCCCGGCTCCTGGCTGTCAGTGCACCGATGGCAGTGTTTGATTGTGGTGTCGAATGCGATGGCAGCGCGAATGCCGATGGGCTTATTGTGGCGGCAATGAGAATCACCGCTATTACAGAGCGTGATGTCAGATGGCACAAAGAGCGCAGTGGTTGTTGCGTTCTCGTGTTCGATCTATAACTTGATCGCATAAAGACCATCCTCATCCGTACTTATTCCAATATCTTCAAACATGTTGCTGTCTTCAAAAGGCTCCGAGTATGCAACTATACTTTCCTGCACTGTAGTCAGATCTTCAATCGGTTTGATACGAACGTTAGTGTTCGCGCCTGGTTTTGAGGCAATTACTGGTGGTTTCACCTGAATTTTATCGACGTCGATTTTAGCCACTTGCTGTTGGGGAACTTGAACAGGTTCTTTGGGTGTTCCGCTGCCAGTTTCGGTCTCGCTCGGAGCGATTTTGGTAGGAACGACATTGGGCTTGTTGCCTTGAGCGATCTCGCTGGCGGTATCTTCCGGTCGTTTGTTCTGCTCTGGCGTTGTTTTGCTGGTCGGTTTGTTGGTTGCCACTGTGGCCGGTGCATCGCTTGTCGATTTCATTAATTGCGGAGCGACGGCGAATAGCAGTCCGAAGGCACAGGCAATCGCTCCCACAGCCCAGAAATTGCGAGATCTGAAGGGAATGACCTGCCCGGTTTTCTCGAGCTTCTGTTCCTTTTCTTGGGCAACAATCTTCGCTACGATCTCCTCAGCCAGGTCTCTGTCCAGATTGACCTTCGGTAGGGCGGCAAGCGACTTGACCACCGTCTGAAATCCCTGCAGATCAGACTGGCAATCAGCACACGAAGCAAGATGTTTCTCGACCGAAGCTCGCTCCTCGGCGATCAGCTCTTCATCGAGATAAGGCGACAGGAGCTCTTTCATCGATGAGCAGTCCGCAGTGCCAGACTTACCGATGAGCGCTTCGAGTCGGTCGCCGAAATCATCATTCAGGAAGACAGCAGGCAGTTTTCCCAGAGATTGCGAAATCTCGCCAATTTCGGCATACATTGTTTGGCACTCGGCGCAACCAGAGAGATGATTGGCCACCTCCTGCTCTTCGTCTGCAGAGAGCTCATTGTCATAGTAGGCGCTCAATAGCTCCTGGAACTCTGTGCAATTGTCTCTAGCGTCTTGCATTTCGCTCACCTTGATTTCGCTGGTTGACCGGAGTTGGAGAAGTAAGGCTCGAGAAGCTCCTTCAATTTCAAGCGTCCATAGTGCAACCTGGATCTCACTGTACCTATTTTTTCGTCGACTATGTCGGCGATCTCCTGATAAGAGAAGCCTTCAATGTCGTGGAGAACAAGCACTGCCCTTTGAGATTCAGGAAGTTGGTCCAAACACGCCTGCACTACACTGCCTTGCTCTTTCAAATCGAGCTGGCCTTGAGGAGTGGGACGACTGTCCGGCAATTGATGAACTAATCCGCTGTCATCATCCGATTCTTCCACTTTTGGTTTTCCGTTGTACGAGACTACTTGAATCGCGCTCGCTTTGCGGTGATCTCTTATAATGTCAACGCAAACGTTGTGAGCGATTCTAAATAGCCAGGCGGCAAAGGATGATTCGGCTCGATACGAATTGATGTTCTGATGCATTTTCAAAAACGTATCTTGCACAACCTCCTCAGCCTCCTCTTTGTTGCCAAGCATGCGATATGCAGAATTGAATACTTTGTTTTGATAACGGCGAACAAGAGTTTTAAAATGACTTAAATCCCCTGTCTGTCGAAATTGATCGACAATCGCTCTGTCTGTTAGCTCGGCTTTCATATCCAACCCGTACGGTTTGGTTACACTTTAAACAACGTAATTTCTTGGCGAAAAGTTCAATAAAAATGGCAATATTAACCATAATTAATAGAAGCGTGTCAAAGATCGCCTCTTTGCTTACTAATCGTAGCAATCTATCGATTGTCTCTACTAGCCTGATCCTCTTTTCTTTACTCCTCTATTCAATCCAGGCTGCGCATGCAGAACCGGCTGTAGAGCCGACTTCGACAGTGTCTGATGCGAAGACGGAATCGAGCAAGGGTTCCCCTGCGGATTTGCTGGCAAAGGCGTCGGGGAAAGACTCGCCAAAGAAGATCGAGGATTTGCCTAACTTTCATGAGGTGCATCCATATCTCTATCGCAGCGGAGTGCCGACAGATGCCGGTCTAGCCAAGCTTCAAGAGATGGGCTTGAAGACGATAGTCGATTTGCGAGCTTTGAATGAAAGTGCCAGGCATGAGAAGGCGACAGTTGAGAAGCTCGGTATGAAGTACGTCAATCTGACAATGGATTATCATGCACCGACCGAAAAGCAGGTGAAGACTCTATTGGAAGAGATCGAGCAAGCAAAGAAGAACAACGAGCCGGTGCTTGTGCATTGCCAACACGGTTCGGACCGCACGGGTTGCATGATCGGAATTTGGCGAGTCAAGAATGACGGCTGGTCATTCGACGATACATATAAGGAAATGAGGAAATACTACTTCGGTCCCAAATATGACCTTCTCCGCAACGCCGTAAAGCAGCGCGCTAGCAAGTAGACACCCTGGTCCTTGTCTTCAAATGAGCTTAGCTGCCGAACTAAAAGGAGTTATGGTCGTACAGGCTGGTTCGTCCGTGGCGTTTGTCCCTGCAGCGGCCGAGTGCCAGCCCCCGCCGGTGGTACCATCCGCGCCTGGTATTCTTTTAATTTTTCTTGAGCGAGTTTCGACCAGGGATAATAGCGAATGATTTCTTTGAGAGTCTGCACCGCTTTAGGGACGTCGAAGAAACGCTCGGCCAGTTTGTACTGATACCATAGCGCTTGCCAGTTCGACGGCTCGAGGAAGAGAGCCTTCTCCACGTACTTCTGCATCTGAGCGAATTGTGAGTCTTTGTAGAGGTGAATGGCGTAATCGACGTTCACCTGCGCATCTTGCGGTGCTATGAGAATCGCTCTATTGATCGTCTGGCGTGCTTCGGCAGCCTGACCATTCTCGCTATACAGCAAGCTCCAATCGGCAAGGATGTGTCCTTCTACTTCTTTGGCTCCCGATTTGGACGCCAGCTCCTGTGCTTTGAGGAAGTTCGTGTAGGCGGTTTTGGCGTGTTCTGGCCTGCCCAACTCTTTTGCCATCATACGCCTCATGTTGGCAAGGCGACCCCAGAGCGTAGCTTCATAGCGCAGATCTTTGGAGCTCGATGCGAGCAGAAGCGCTCTCTGGTAAGCGCTCTCAGCGGCGCGATAGTCTCGATAAATGACAAGCTTGTCGTCGCCTGTTTGCAATTCCTTGTTGATCTGGCTTCTTATGCGAACGATCGGATTGGGTTCCAGAAGTATTCGTTGAAATTTATAGTCTATTGTGACGATGAAGTTCTGCCAGAACGGATTGCCAAGGATGCCGAGATTGGTGTTTTGAAAGAAACCGGCGTTATCTTGCGCGACGTTGTCTTCCTTTTTCTGA
>CAYTDR010000811.1:0-4146 GCA_964436185.1 uncultured Candidatus Obscuribacterales bacterium
CGAGCAAGTCGACGTTCGCGACTTTTCCGGAGTCCGGCACATCAAGAACCTTTTCTGTCAGATATTCGTACAGAAACCAGATCCTTCTCACCAGTGGACCAGTCGGCGCAGACCTTACATATATGGCTAGGTCTTCGTATGGAATAGCCATAAAAATTCGCTTGAGAACAAGCAGATCGAGATCTTCGTGTCGAAGTGCAAATACTAGATGCGCATCAATAGTGTTTTCCACGGCATACTTGCTATCAAAAATTCGCCAATCCCCGCTATCCTTCTTGATTTGCTTGATTCGTTGCGAGGACACACATGTCGGCTTTCTTACAGGAGCTTCCACATTGAGACTGTGCACGAGCGCCGACATTCCGATAAGAGAGGCATCTTTTGGTACATGCTTCTCCTGAAAGACGGCAGGACTGTCGAACTTCAGTTTCACCGTGGAAAATCCTTCTCAATGGTGGCTTTTGTATCATTCTACATGATGTAGGCGGAAAATGCTTCACCTGTATAGATGTTGGTCTTGTTTTATCTTAAATTGCTGGATAGCGTGGAAAACCCTTCACTTGAGTGGACTTTCCTACACCATAATGCCTTCGTAGGTAGAGCCTTCCTTGAATTCATCCTGATCGGAGATACGGACATCGGGCTCTTGGATGTGGAACGTCCACAAGATCTACACTTGCTGATAAGAAAAATAGGCAATACAAGCGAAACGAAAAATCCGTTCTCTGACGGTCGGCACCAATAACGGCGCAAGGTCATGGAGCAAAAAAGATCCAAGTCACTGCCTGATGCGTAGCCGCTTGTCTTTTCGGGCAGGAATACGGCACATCCAAAGACTTACATTGTGAAATGGTAATTCAGACTGCGTTGCGTCATCGCTGCAAGACACCATATGCGGTGCCAGCGAGACTATCGCCAAAGCCTGTGTGTTACAACGGACCGCGCGCTCAAGGTAGCTTAATGTGTCTCCTATTATTGCCGTGCTCGTAGCCGGAATTATTGCAGGTAACTATGGAAGCAAAACCGGAATGTCGGCCGCGACCCGATTATCCGTAAACGCATTTTGGGAATACGCGGCATTCATTGCCGAATCACTGCTGTTTCTTTTAATTCGCTTGCAGATCAATCTTGAACTGCTAATTAAGTATTGTCCTCTAATCGGTGCTGCGATTGTGGCAATTCTATGTGCTCGAGCAATCGCCATTTATGGATTAGCACCATTTGTGTCAGGAAAGAATCAAAGAATTCCCTGGAATTGGCGGCATGTGCTTGTCTGGGGAGGACTAAGAGGTTCTCTCTGTATGGCTATGGCTCTAAGTCTTCCTTCTAACTTTCCCCATAGAGAGCCATTAATTATCACCACATTCGGTGTGGCGCTCTTCACACTTCTGGTACAAGGAACAAGCGTGAAGGCGTTGGTAAGATTTCTCAAGCTGATGGGTGGAATAATTGAAAAGCAATCCGCTCTAAAGAAGGAGCTTGGCGGAATGGATGTCGAGCGGCAGAAGCTGAAAGAGCAGTACATGCAATCGAAAATCTCGAAGAAGGAATTGGCAGCAAAACGAGAACAGCTCGAACTCAGAAAACAGGAAATCGAAGAAATGATCAAACATGTTCATTCGAGCGGAGGGTTGCAGGAGCTAGAACGCATTCAAACAGAAAGAGAATTGCTTCATTCCCAAAAGGATTGTTTATTGAGACTTTCTCGCGAAGGAAACATCGATTCCGAAGTGCTTACCACTTTTCGTCTTCGAATTGACACAGAACTCGATCTTCTGCCGCGGATAGGAACGCAGTCTGAATCAGTCAAGATCGAAAAGAACCCACCGAGCGACTAATCACGATGAGAAGTTCCGGCTCTTCTCTAATCAATATATATCGATGCCACCATCAATTCTTAGCGTTATGAGGCCAAACTCGAAACCGAGTGATGGAGTGCCGTGAGGACGTCCCCAGGTGTATCATCGGTAACCCGACTACCTCCAGTCTCATCGAGCAGACAAAGCAAGTTGCTTTCAATGTTTGCCGATATTTCATCGAGTGGTAGGTGACTGAGATGCTGACGGTTGAATGGATTTTGAAGTTCAATACCAAGCTGATCCAGCGAGAAAAGCGGGTAGGCAGTCAACATAGTAACGAGCGGCACCAACACTATATTGTCGAATGAATGCATTAGAGCGAAAGGCAGAGTCAGAATGAACATGGCAATAAATCGCCGAATCTTGATTGAATATGCTAGAGCCAATGGTGTATTCAGAATACGCTCGCAGGCGCCTATGTGGTCGATCAACTGCGCACGTTCCCGATCCGCCTGCAAGAAAGATAAGCGATCCATGCCGTGGACTTCACAAGCCTGGCGAAGAAATATGCTTAACTTGCAAACCACTGCGCTCGGAGGATGCCGTGTGGTGACAACTTCCTGCGCCAATTCCGCTCCAAGCAAACTTTCTATCGCGTCGCATGACTTTTCGCCGCGCAGAGTCATGCGAGCTGCATGAGGGAAGGTGGCGATCAAGCGTACGAAATTTTGGCGCCATGTTTCATCGGTGGGCCCGTATGTCAGTCCGCTTATGGCCAGGTTTCGAGACTGATTAACTATGCCACCCCATAATTTTCTCGCCTCCCACCAGCGATCGTATCCAGCATTAGTACGCAATACGAGCAGCAAGCCGAGCGCCGCACCAACCAACTCATAAGGAACAAGCGGGAGCGACACGTCGATCCCAAAATATTTCTCTAGCAGGACGGATGCTGCGCAGAATGCGCTGGCCAACAGACCGACACAGAAGACATTCGGTAAAACGTGCGGGGTTACGGAGCCTCGGATAGCACAAGCGTCGCGCCAGAAGGATTTCCACTTCATGTTAGAGGACTCCACTGAAGGAGAGTCGGGGCCGCTCAATTCCTGAAACACTTAACTCCTCCTTTATTAGTCTAAACTGACCATTGACGCTGTCGTAACTGAACACCTGCCCGGTTTCAATTTTGTATGTCCAGGCATGCAGGTTAAGCGCACGACGGGCAAGCCTGGCTGCTACCACCGGATGGGTTTTCAGGTTTTCTAATTGGACAAGAACATTTTCCTGAATAGCACAGTTCAATAGATTCTCGCTGGAAAGCTCTTGCGGTTTGTAGTTTTCTTCAATGATTAGACGAGTAGCTTCGGCATGAGACAACCATGCAGCCATGTTTGGCAGAGCGCTAACTATTGTCGGATCGACAAGCGCTTTAATCGCACCACAATGCGTATGCCCGCAAATTATGATGTCCTTGACACCAAGAGCAGCAACAGCAAATTCGATGGTGGCACTTTCTCCTCCATTTGAGGCGCCGTGCGCGGGAACGAAATTGCCTGCATTGCGCATCACAAAAATGTCTCCGGGATTGGTCTGCGTAATGAGGTTCGGGTTGATCCGCGAATCTGAGCAGGTGATGAATAGTGCCTCCGGATTCTGCCCCTCAGCTAGAAGCTCGAACAACTCCTTTTGTGATTCAAATACATGCGATTGAAACTGATGTAATCCAGTTATTAGCTTTTGCATAATTACTCCTTGTAAATATCAACCTGTAAGATTCGCCAACCAGACGGACCGGGCCTTTTCGACTGCCGAATCGAATTCGTGAACGTCTGCTTGGAAGGGACCAGCGAATTGCAACCCCCCTAAAATCCAAATGGCAAGTTCGGGTTTTCGCAGGTGATAAAAGACGCTACGTCCTTGTTTGCGCTCGGAAATTAGTCGATGGGACCGCAATAAGGACAGATGCTGAGAAACTGCAGTCGGAGCAATCCCCAGGACTTCGGCGATGGATTTGACATCTTTTTCTCCTGCTAGAAGCTCTTCAATAATGCGGATACGATGCGGGTGCGCGAGGACGCCGAATAATTCGGCCAGCTCTTTTGTGACTATGGTGCGGTAGGGCATTGACTTAAAACCACTTAGGTACTAAAAATGCAAACCTGCAAATAGTTGAATATAAGAATGTTAGCATACAACATTTGTCGTGTCCACCAGGGCTCATTATCTCAAGCGGCGAAGCGTCACAAACTCCCTTGAATCAAATGGAAAAACCTTGGTGTTAATGGAAGAGAGGCATGAAGAGTGCTCAGCCATCGCCGCTAAGTGCTGGCAAATAATTTGTTATTGG
>CAYTDR010000812.1:0-4139 GCA_964436185.1 uncultured Candidatus Obscuribacterales bacterium
GAGCATTGCGCGCGTGATTTAAATGGGTCGGAGCTCGCTTCGATCCATTGTTGTTATGCCCTATTTTATTCGCGCTCGGATGCCTCCGCATCTGGTGCCAACGTGTTTTTCTCAACGCACTGCCAGCGGTGCGCTATTCAGATCGCTCAAAAACATTTTTACTCTATTCAGCGATCGAAGAAGGATAGCCGAAGCGGAGGAAATCCACCTCATAGCGTTTCTGCACGATCGCTTCCAGCTGGCGATCGAACATTTGTCCAACGGTCGGTCGAGCCGCGAGTCCTTCCAGAGTCTCCGGAGTCGCTTCCGCAAAGGACCCACGTTTTCCATCGCTCGGTAGTCTGGCTACCTGCGCATCGTTGCGACCAGCAAAGTCAAGTGAGACTTTCAGCTTCTCTTCGACGAACTTCAAGTCATCTTCCAGTGTCTCGAACTTACCGATGAAATCCATATATAGTGGATCAACCAACTGATGCATCGGCTTCCAGCGAACATCGAGCTTCTTCTCGTCAACATCTTTGAGATATTCGACAAACTCGCGGAAGGTTACGTAGTCTTCGCGCGTACTGGCTTCATCTCCAAGTGCCTTGTACAGAACCGGCCTGATATGCCCCCAGTTGTTTTCGTTGCGCCTGCCGTGCACAAAACTGTTGAAGTAAGCAGCGACAATTCGTTCGAACGGATCTCGCACGAAAGTAAATTTGAATACTTCTTTGCTGGCAAGGACTCCTTCGGCCTGAGCGCGACTATATCTCTGCAGAGCGAAGCCGCTCTGCAGCAACGGTTGGAAGACACTACCCGTGATATCAGCCTCGGTAAATACCGGGAGCTCGGGCATGTCGACTTTAAGCGTGTTATATAACGGCACTCTCAACGCGGCTACGATTTCAGGCATCGGCACAAACAGGCAACGTTGTCTCGGGAAGTAGAGATAGTCGAGAGCAGGTCTGCTGTTGAAGCGGTCCTTCCCGTCGGCTCCTTCATAAGAATCGATCGTATCCGCGGGCAGGAGAGCTTCTCCCATGCGACGGCTGAGAAGCGTGAAGGTGGTATAGCCCTGATTCTCAATCGCGATACCATAATCAGGCTTCGACCGCACCGCTTCCGTAAATGAGTTCATGGCACCAACAAGATCATCGTTCATGAGATGTATGATCCCTTTGCTGTTATGAGCGTCCGTACAGCTGGGATTGATCTCGAGCGCTCGGTCATATGCCTGCAGAGCTCTGACAGGATGCCCAAGAAGACGCCAGGCATCGCCGATGCCAAATTGAATTCCATCGTTGTTGGTGAAACTCATTGCCTTATGAAGAGCTACGATTCCTCGTTCCAGAAAAGGCCTAGTGGCTTTATCGGCAAAACGATATGCATTCTTGAGCGCCTGGTGAGCAGGGTCCAGCTGTTGCTTCTCTAGAAGAATCACAGAGAGCACATGCCAGGCATCGGGATTTGTCGACTGTTTGCTTACGAGAAGTCGACACATGAGCTCGGCTTTGGCGAACTCTCCGGCGTGGAACAGTTCGACTACCTTCATCAGGGCTTCGTTCTTAGCACCACCGGCGCTACCATCATCTGTTGCTGGTTGGGTCTGAGAAGATTTGCCTTCAGGTTTGTTTGACGTCATTGGATCCATCTCGACAGCGCCCAGGAAATCAAGCGCTTTTGGTGACAAAATTAATGCTTACAATCGCGTTACTCTATCACTCCATTTGAACCCTTGACAATTATCTGCAAAGCAATCTCACATAATCGATTGTTCTAACAATTCAATTCTTATAACAAGCTTAGTGAAAGCTCATTAAAAGGCTCCTTGTAGCTCGAAACTGTTTGTCAATCTCAAGTTTTGACTAACCGGTCGGCATTCACTTCAGTCAGGCTCCATTCCATCGGGACCTACATCAGCTAAACATCCGGGTTGATGCGTGCGAGTCAGGTTCTAGCAACCTAAGAGCACCTCAAAGAACCTGGGCCTGACCAACGTATTTTAAAGATGCCTTCGCCGCTGCGGTAGTTTGATCCTGCCATAGTTCGCCCGCCATCCGAGATATGTAACCGTCCACTTCTAATCCTGAGAGGTTCCGATGCTCAACTCCGGCACCCGCACTTAAGAATGGCTTCATCCACCGATTTATTTATTCTTTCTCCAGAACTGTCAATGGATTGACCGTATAATCAGGAGCTGTTTTTGTCACAGTTTTCAAGTTCGCTTGCCGACACGCAAAGTTCGGAATCGAGCATGAACGCCGAAGAGTGTGCAGGAAGCAACCATGTTCAGTCCTACGTTGGTGTAATCAGATAGCTATGAAAACTACAACCCCATCAATGATCAACAGCGATCTTCCCTATCGCAACCAGGCGGAGCTTTTGAGAACTGCCGGGCGAAGACGCGAGGCGCTTCAGTTACTTGAGCAGGCGCTAGCGGTCAATCCGTTTAGTCCGCACATTTATTGCAAGATGGGAATCATTCAGCAAGAGATGGGCGACGTAGAAGAGGCGATTGAATCCCTCGAGAAAGCTCTCGATATCAAGCCGAATCTGGCGGAAGCTCACAGTCATCTAGGTAGCGCCCTGTGCAGTCAGGGCCGGCGTGAAGAAGGTATGGCCTCGATTACAAAGGCATTGGAAATTGAACCGACTTCTGCAAATGCGCACTACAAGCTGGCACTTGTGCTTCACGAAGACGGGAAGATTGCCGAAGCCGTGCCGTCTTACCAGAAGGCCCTGGAGCTGAAACCGGATTTTCTGCATGCTCACAACGATCTGGGTGTCGCCCTACAAGTGCTTAACCGCTTCGAGGAGTCAATCGAATCCTTGAATCGTGCTCTCGAGATCAAGCCCGAGCACATCCCCTCATTGCTAAACAGAGGCGTCACCTACGTCCGACAAGGGAAGTTCGAAGAGGCGATCGCCTCCTACGAAAAATGCCTGGAGTTCCATCCTCGCTATGCTCTTGCCTGGCACAACCTGGGCAATGTTCACCGCGACCGTGGTGACCTGAAAGAAGCAATCAAATGCTTCAAAAAGTCGATCAAATACAAACCGGACCATACGTCTGCCTATAACAGCCTGGGGTTGGCATATCGCAAACAAGGAAACTATGCAGAGGCAGTTGATTCCTTCCAGCATGTATTGAAGAACAACCCTGATGATCTAAGTGCCCGTCAAAACCTGGCTGATTGCTATTCAGAGCAGGGCAAGTTGGAGACCGCAATGAAGGTCTTCCAAGAAGGCATTGACGCGGAGCCGACCAATCCCACGCTTCACTACAAGTATGCCAACTACTTGCACGCTCAGCGGAAATATACCGATGCGGAAGCTGCTTATAGAAAGACCATCGAACTCAACCCCAGCCATTTTGATGCGCACAATGATTTGGGCGTCGCGCTTTTGGATCAGGGACGGTTTGAAGAGGGTCTGGTCTCATTGGAAACAGCCCTGTCAATCAATTCCAAGCATCTCAGCTCCTATATAAATAAGGGCGTGATTCTCGATCGTCTCTCCCGAATGGACGATGCAAGAAGGGCTTATCATGAGGCACTTGCTATAAATCCCAACTCCGCTCTGGCTCATAACAACCTGGGTAACAGTCTCACGCACGTAGCACTGTTCGATGAAGCGATTACTCACTTCAACAGGGCACTTGAAATTGCTCCCAATTACTCGCACGCATACCTTGGATTGGCCAATGCGCTGAGAATGATGGACAAGACGAAAGAGGCTATAGAAGTTTATAAAACGGCCTTGAGCCGTCAACCAAACTTTGCAGAAGCATGGTTGAACCTCGGTACAGCAGAGCACGACCTGGGGAATATGGAAGCGTCAGTGCAAGCCAATTTGAAGGCACTGGAGGTTCGTCCCACCTATGTCGATGCACTGAACAACCTTGGTTACACCTACAACGACATGGGCGACGTCGAAGGGGGAGAGGTAGCGTTGCGCAAGGCTCTCGCGATCGATCCCCAGTTCCGCGAGGCCAATCTCAATCTCTCTTATTCGTTGCTGAAACAAGACAAGTTCGAAGAGGCACTCGAGCAGATCAACATCGCTCTCAAGGACCGTCCGGAAAACGCCCTGGCTCACGAAAATCTGGGTTTCATCCACCTCGAAATCGGCAACCTGGACGAGAGTATAGATGCGTA
>CAYTDR010000813.1:0-4135 GCA_964436185.1 uncultured Candidatus Obscuribacterales bacterium
AAACGTCCGAGCATGAAGGCGACACGATGCCTGTGAAACTACAGTCCGCGAAAGGAATGACTCCAATTTCAGCGATGGACTTGGCCGCGTCCCTCAGTCAATCAATCGCCAGCCTGCATACGGGCAATGGACCAGATAGCAAGGCACCATCCGGACCGGTTTCATCAGGACCGATCTCTTCCGGTCCAATTTCCTCCGGACCGATTTCCTCCCAGAGCGGTGCCATTTCCAGGCAGTCCAGCACAAACGGAAATGGACCTGTCTCAGAAGAAGTGATTGACGAGCTGAGCAATTTCGTCGAGCGCTTCGCCCACACTCTTTCCGATACGTGCCGCCTGAGACAGTTGGACAGCACGGTGAACCCTGGTGCCATCCGACTGCAGCTCGAAGTCTGCAGAGGCGATAATTGGATTTCAGTGATGGCGTACGAGATTGCCGATGGCAGAGCGACACGACATGAGTACAGTTTGAAAGGCAAAGTCAAGTCAATCAAAATGAACCTGCCACCAGGCACACTCGATGAACTTATGCAGAATGACCTGGTTCTCAATTGGGAATCCTACTGCAAGAAATTCCTCACAGGAAAGAAACAGTCCCGTTAGACACTTCCCTTGCAGCCACTCTCAAGCGTGCTTCTAATCCGCAGCAAGCCTTCGAAATAAAATCTCAAAGGCTTGCATACTCACTGGTGCGGTGCGTTCAACTAAACGCGAATGCCGGCTTTCATGCCACAGTTCGCTTGATACGTTTAATCGTCTTACTTACTTGGAAGTCTTAGTCTGTTCGCCCGGAAAACTCGAGCCAGAAAATGGATCTTCAATGATGAAGCGCTGTCCGCTTGTCGGTTCGAGAAGCAAGTAGCGTGATTGTCCGTTCTCTAACACTTTCTCCGCATAGACTCCTCTAGTCTTCATCTGATTGAGGAAGTCCTGGAACTTGAGTCGCGAGACATTTGTCAGGTCAGGCGAACAAACTTCCGTTCCTAATCGCATCGTCTGCGGTTTTTGAACGGATGTATGGACCGCACTGAGAAGCACAAAGAGGGCGAAGTCGAGTGCCTTTTTCTCGTCCTCGTTAAGAGGATGTCCATTGCCTTCCGCATAGGCTTCGGCTGCTGCCTTGAGCAGTTCCGAACTGCCAGAGAGGGCAAATGTATCTTTGAAAGTGCTCAGGAAGACTTCAGTCGCGGTAGTGGCAGGAATCGCCTCGCCAAAAATCCCGCTGCAGATCGGCTCGAGGACCTTTTGAAACGGTTGTCCTATAAGGTGACCGAGACTCATTCCTGCATATGCAATCGCATATCCTTCGCCGAATTCGACCGCAGTGGGTATAAGCCAGTCGCTAAGCGGGTCTACTCGGGTCTGCGATCCGTCTTCTCGTTTATACATATGCAGAGCGGTCCGGTGTGGACCGAGTGCCATGTATTTGAGATCCTTACCTATTGGAGACGCCATTAAAGCGGGGTTTGAAATGCCATGGTCGTAGACCAGACCTCTTGCGACGTCACCGATAGCGGTGCCATCACTGCGCAGTCCCAGGTAAAATTGTGCCTCTTTTGCACCGGCTCTTCCCGCCATTCCGCCAGCCACAAGAACGGCGGCGGAGGCCGCAATCGGCAGTGCGGCACCGCCGGTAATGACGGTAACTGCCGCCACGGCGGCGGCCGCAACAGCGAGTCCTGCAACCATCTCTCCACCTTCGCCGGAGACTAACCACTTCTGCCAGGTGTCTGGCGTAAACTCCACATTCTCCGTTTCCTTCAACAGCGCTTCCAACTGATGACCGATCGTTCCCTCATTCAGCTCGCGAAGGCGAGTCATGGTCTCCTGTCGCCGTTTTAGATAGTCCGGTTCGGCACGATGAGAGCGATCCAATTCATGGAGATCCGCCTCCATTCGCGCTCTCGTCTGCTCCGTTTGACGTTCGATCTCAACTTCTGATCTCGGCTGATACTTAGGATCCAGTTGACCCAACATTGTCTCCCTGTGGAGCGCATACTTGGGATCGAAGCTTTTCAAAATCCCGTCCATAGCATCGACTCTGCCTTTCAGGCCACCTATCGAATGCTCATCCCTGATCTCTCCAGGCTGACCTTTGCCGATTCGCAACTGTGCTTCAAGCTTGGTGCGGGTATTCCAGAGGGCTTGCCAGTCTTCATCCGTGATTGATTTCAGTGCAGCAGAAAGACGTTTGGCACGAATCTTCGCGTCATTGATGAAAGCCTCACCTTTGTCGCCGGTCTGTCCGGCTGCCAGTAGACGCTGGAACGATTCAAGATCTACTTGAATTGTCTGAGAGAAAGCTTGTGCTCGCCGCCAAGCAGGGTCCTGGTCAATGCCTCGCATCGCATAGTCTCGCACCAATTTGACGTCCAGCTTTGCGGGCTTGTCAGTTTTCGCTTCGAGTTTGGAAAGTAGCTCCAAACCGTCCTTTGCTCCCTGCTCAGTGCCAAATCGAAATCTAACAGGAAAAGTCTCAAAGGTTAGAGCACCATTCTGAAAGGCGTCCCTATACATTTCCGCATAGGCGCCGTGCGTTACCAGCGGAAGTGCCTCCGGATGTCCTTCGAGATAGGTGAAAAGCTTGTATTGAACATCGCGAGTCTGTCCGTCATCTTGCAACATCGCAAGTGTACCGAACTGTCTCGCCATATCTATCGATCGCGCCCTTTCATGCAGCTGCTGAACCTCGATGGTGCGACGGTGAACATTGTCGTCGCCCAATTGGAGAGCCATGAGATTCTGCCTCTGAATCTGAAAATGTGCAGGCGTCAGCTCACCAATGCCCAGCTCGAGATTCAACTGCCGAGTTGCACTAACGATATCCATCTTCTCTGCAGTCTCTTTGCTGACGCGATTTCTCGTCGCCCGTGTTGCAATTGTTGCATGATCGAGATCGCTCTTCGCTTTCTTGTAAGCCTCGAGTGTCTCTGTCTGAAGACTCTCCAGCCGCTGCTCGAGCGGCTCTTTTAAGAACGCCAGATGTGTAGTCTCGTGAGAGAAGCCACCTGTGGCCATGAGCCCGAGCACGAGATTCGGGTCTAAAGGTTTGTCAGTCCCAGTTAGGGACTTGCGCAGTTTTTCGTCGAGACGATCGAAAGTATCGCGGTTTATCTTAACACCAGTCAGGTCACGCAGCACCGTTCCTGGTGGCAGCTCCTGAGCCGAGCCGGTAAGCTCAATCTTTATCCAATCCGGCAGACATTTGAAGCTGTCCGCTGACAGAGTGGCACCGTCCAGTGAAACAGACGTCACCGCGGTTAGGTATGTTTGCGCCTCGGGTGACAACTTGCTGCAGCCCTCATTCGTCAATACATTGCCATCGAGTTTGATGGCAAACGTTCGCAACTCCTCCCGAGCTCCTTTGGGAAGCGCATTGAACGCATGCGCCAGCTCTTCTTGCCTTGGAGTGAGCTTTCCTTGATTTCCCTCGGTCAGAATCGGAGGAAGCAGATCAGATAAGGCGCGTTGATTCAGTGGCAAGACTCCGTTGGGAGCCAGCTCTTTTTGCACCTGTTTGTCCAGAGTAGCGAATACATGCAGGGGTATTCTAGTTCCGTTCAAATTCGGTATTACATTCGGTTCCTTGACTTCAACAAAGTATGGCTTGAGAAGCGCATGAACGTGTGAATTTTCCCTCTTTATGGTCTCCAATTGCGCCGGTGTCAAACCGCAGGCATTCAGCTTGGCTTGCGGAACGACGCCGGAAGAGTCGCCAAAGAGCCAGAGTTCCGTTCTTAGCTTTGGAGGCAGAGATTCAAGCAGCTTGGCTGGAAGCGCAGCAACCTGCACCAGACGGCGTCTCTCTGTTGGAATCGGATTCAAGGAACCTGTGATGTCACGTCGAACATCCTCTGGTAGCTGATTGACCAACTCAGGCGAAAGATTGAGCATTGCAGCAGATATAGACGGCTGTTTCTCCGCTGGTGCCTGCCTCTCACTGGACACGTAGTCGCGCAGAGAGAGCGGATCGCCTATCGGTAAGCGCTTACTTTTCACTGTATCAGGACTACTGTGAGCCTGGCTGCCATCTTCTCTATGTGACAGCAATACCCCGGTGCCACTTAACCTCTTCCTGGTGTCACCATCCAGAAGATTGAACATTTGAATTCTTTCGGCGACAGCTCTGACAGTCT
>CAYTDR010000814.1:0-4133 GCA_964436185.1 uncultured Candidatus Obscuribacterales bacterium
GCAATAGTGATTAAGTTCATTAGCACCAGTCACGATATCGATCGGCAAACAGGAGTGATCGTCAGGGCCGACCAGGCCGAATCGATCTCAACATATAGACCTGTCGACTTTGGGACCTTATATGCTCGCTTTTCTAGAAAGGTCTTCGACTCACGCGGAAAGCCTACATCTATTCAGGTCTCTGAATCATACATTCGCAGAATCAACACGTTCCATCCCGTCAATTTCATGGAAGGAAAAGACTTGAGAGTTTCTCTCAGCCGATTCATTCAAGCCTTGTACGAAAAACACATCAGTAGCATGCAATCTCCTCGCTAGCACGACGCTTAGAGGTAATGTATATTCCGAGGGCAAATCTGCATCGACGGTCCCCGCCCAGGGAATACCGGCGGGATGGCAGTTGCTTCCCGACTAGTAAATAAGTTTTGGCCGGCTACCCAGGCATTTGGTGGCGCCAACCTTGCCGCCTCAATCTCTCGCGATGAGCAATCGAGCACTCATCCAGCCTGAACCTGACATTCCTCGATCGACATTCTAACTATGTCGATTGAGGTGGAGCCCAGAGCTTGCGCTAGAGTATGAAGCTCAACAATGGTGGGCATCGCTTTTCCTCGCTCAATGCTCCAAATCCTACTAATCGGAATGGAGCTTGATCTCGAGAGCGTCTCGATAGTATGCCCAGATTCATTGCGGAGCCTGGAAATTGCCGTACCAAGGCTTACCGCAGAGAGTGGCGTTCTTGTATGCGTCATCATGGATTCTCGTCGGCTAACAGTTGCACAAGATAGCCTGCCACCCATTTTCTGATGCCAGTTGTCGATTCCCAATTGAACAAAAATCTACACAATTTCAGCAGAGAAATACGCTGCAAAAAATAGCTTAGTCGAGCTCTATCTCGCCAGCCCTGGTGATGGCGAGCGCAGATTTAATCAGTCCTGGCACGCCCCGCTCATAGACAAGAAAACGTTCCTGCCAATTGGGTTTGAACTTCTCTTTGTAGCGCCGCAGCCCCTTGTAAGAGAAAAACTTGTTCATGTGTTCATATATCTGATGCACGGCTTTCTCTTCAAGCGACGCATCGGGACCGCCTTCCACGCCCGAAAGCGCAGCAAGACCGAGATTGAAGGTTTTGAACCCTTCGCTATGCAGATCGACCAGTAGCTTCCAGAACAAGAAATCCATGGTGCCATTGGGCACGTCGTTGCGATGGCGCATCATATCGATGGACGCTTCGTGCTCTTTGTACGAACGAACTTGATTGACGAAAGCAATTCCTTTGCCCTCAGGATCTCGCATGACAAAAAGTATCTCTTCCTGAAGTTCTTCGCGATCGAACCAACCAAGAGAGAATCCGCGTTCGCGCCGCCCGGGAAGTGCAAGCCACTCATTGGAGATTCCCTCGACCTCGTCCACCAGCTCCACCGGGTGTGGTGGCGCATACCGAACTAGCGTGAAACCATCTTTCTCAAACTTCTTTCCCTTCGATTTAAAGTTCTTTCCCTTGGCGGTCTTAGAGGCAAACTCGTCGAGGTTGACCACCGCGTCCTCGCCTACCTTCAGAGTATCCAAACCGATCTTTTCAAAAGGAACGAGAAACCGATCAGAGACTTGTAGAAATGCGACCGTCCAATCGTTTTGATGACAAAACTGCTGAAATTGACGAGTGAGGCTTTCCACGTCCTCATCCTTCGCTCCTGGATCTCCGAGACCGATGGCTACGTTGAGCACGGTCTTGTAGGCGATAAAGCTCTTGCTGTCGGAAGCAAAAAAGAATGATTTATCTGGCAAAAGTTTGTAGTGGTCGAGCGAATCCCTTCCATGGGCATCTAATATATCTGATGCCGTGTGCCTTTCCTTTGGCACGACAGTGAGCTTGTATCTGATCGGACGAAAGATACTGTATGTGGCATAAATTGCCGCAATCGCACCAAACAGATGCAGCGATTCCAAAAACCAGCGACCAAAGCGAGTATGAGGCGTAAGGTCAGAGTTGCCCACAAAAAACATCTCTCGTGCCGACCTTGAAATCGCATCTTCAAGCTCGAAATTACGGCCCAGATCCTTGCGGTCGAGAAGCCAAAATCCGGTAACTCCGTAGGTAAAAACCATGACGATGCTGGCAACCAGGATGTACAGCCCGTTCTGGATCTTGAACTTCTCACTGCGGACAGTAAATCGATCTCGTAACAACCACAAGAGCACCGCAGCCAGTACCGGCGGAATCATCGGCAGCCAGGAGATCGTCCGTCCCATCTCATTGTTGCCCAAAACCGACACATATTCATGACCGAACGGAGCCGCATGCAAGATTACTGAAGCCAAAATGAAAACAAGCGCAAACACCCATGCCATATGCTTCCGCTTGTATAAGTTGAAGGAAAGGTATATAAGGAATGCACCGGCAGCGACAGTAAGCGATTTGCTGAAGTGGTAATATTCGTATGGAACGATTACGGAAAACAGCCTGGGATGTTGCGCCAAACGGTTTGCCAATGGCTGGAAAGCTCCGGCCAGACCACTCAGGAAAACCATGCTAGCCACGAGATTGATCGGCCAGTTGGACTTCTTTATCTCAACGTCTTCAAGCTCACTCAGCTGCGTCTCAGAAGCAGCAATCGAATTATCGAGATAGTCGATGTCGTCTTGTAAGTCGTCTACCGAATCGATGGATTGAGCTTCTGCATCTTCACCCATTCTAGGAAACCTTCTGTGATGGGAAGGAGACACGGTTTGTATCTCACAACCGAGCTATTGTAACAGCATGACTCTCCGCCTTGTGCACCACTGCTCCACCGTTTTGCAACCGACATCGTCCAACGGCAATAGACCGATACTCCTGGCGGACAAAGGATTTCCTGGTTCGAGAATCGTCCGGATGACTCTCACGTAGATCATCATCGAAATATCGTTCAAACTTGTGAATCATGGAATGTCTAAGCTTCAATTCGAATCGTGGTATTGAATGTAAGAGCGACGGATGTGTAACCATTCGAGCCAGAAGGGCGAACAGTTTCATTTGGAGATGAACTATCTATATTTGGTCAGTTGAGTGGAGTGGTGGCAATCAGATTTTCCTGCCCTTATAATGGGTGATTATCCCTTTACCAACTAGCATTCGTGTCTCGGCTAATCCTGATTTTGACAACGGTTCTGCTCATACTGCCGACCAGAGCGTTCGCAGCGTATCCGGAAGGTGAGTTCGGCACGTATCAATATCCGGAATCGCAGGAAGCGCTCCCAAGTGAGCTCGAACCAGGGAAAGAGTTCAAAGGTTGGCCTGAATGGCAGCGCCAGATTGATTGGATGGCTATTCCGAGTTGGCTCGCCAGTTCCTGGATGTCCAACGACTACCGCATCGTCAAACGCTACGACCATCAGAAAGATGAGATTTGGACACTATCCAAAGGAGTCCTGGCACCATACAAGTCCCAGTTCGGAGACCTGAAGGACAAGCAAGACAAAATCTGGGCGGCCAACATCACACCCGATGTACTAAATGTTGGAATCGATAATAAAGTCGATTCCGAAAATACCGTAGCCATTAAACCGCTCGAGGTTCAAGAAGAAGGCGTCGCCATGTGGCAAAGATTGATACACGTGGTCTACGACCCTCAAACCCGCATAATCGCAGACTCCTACTGGGAAGAGCGTGTCACCGAATATACGCCTGATGGTGATTGGAATCTCCTGGCGAGAATCACAAACAGATTCTACGATTACGGTGGCAGTCCGACATTCACTACCAACGCCTCGAGGGTAATGAACAAGGTCAAGCCGTTCACACCGGTATACCAGCGTTCGGGTGTCGATATGGCCCTTTCATTGACAGAACATCTGGAGAGCATCGGTCAACCAGGCGCCCTCGACGGCGAGGATGCTGAATCCGAAACCGAATCTGAACAGCCTGCAATGCAGCAAGGCACTAACTAAAGCGACTACTGACGGTAATGTCCATATTCCTCGATCAGAGCCTTCACTGCGTCTTCTGTCGACTTCCCTGCAGTCAATTCCTGGATCCTCGACTCATCACCGATGGCATCCATCGCCTTTTTGGCCTTTTGCCGGATGACGACGCTCGGATGTTCTCGAACAACAAAAAACAGAGGAGGGATGCTAATCGGGTTCTTCTCATT
>CAYTDR010000815.1:0-4130 GCA_964436185.1 uncultured Candidatus Obscuribacterales bacterium
CCTTCAGTTCCGCGGCCGACTGATAGCGTTGGGCAGGATCTTTCTTCAGCGTTTTCCTGAGAATTTCTTTGAGATCGTCTCGTACTAAAATATGAGGGGGAATCCGATCGACCGAGTTTGCGCCTCCGGACACCTGCTTGTTCATGGTATCGCGAGCAGAGGTGCCTGTCACTGGTGGTAATCCTGTGCAGGCTCTGAATAGGATGCAACCGAGCGAATAGATGTCTGATCGTTCATCGGCTGGGAAACCAAGGCACTGTTCCGGACTCATGTATGCCGGAGTGCCGGTGACGTGCCCGGTGAGAGTTACTCGTTCTCGCTCGGCAAGTTCCGGATCGATATGCTTAGCAAGACCGAAATCAACTAGTTTTACAGATTCAGTGAAGCAACCAGGATCAATTACCATAATGTTGGCGGGCTTCAAATCTCGATGTACGACTCCGTTGCTGTGCAAATGAATCAGAGCATCACAGATTTGCGAAAATAGTTTCTTGATCCGCTCTACAGCAAGGGGTGCTTCGTGCCGGATGATCATCCGCAGAGGCAGACCATTGATAAACTCCATCACTATGAAGGCTCTGCCATTATCTGTAGTACCAATGTCAAAGACTCGGACGATATTTGGATGATCTTGCTGGCTGGCGGCTCGTGCTTCCCGCTCGAATCGCTGCATGGCTCGTTTGTCTTCCTTCTGAAGAATCTTGATAGCGAAGAACTCGCCGTTGTCTGTGGAACGGGCTTTGTAGACGATTCCCAGATGTCCTTGCCCCAATTGCTCGAAGAGCTCGAAGCGGTCAGCTAACAAAGTGCCAAGCAAAGATGAACTCCCAAAACAAGCCGTTCGAATCATCATTTACCCGATAGATCAGAGTCACAAACTGGCAATAGCTTTCAAGAGAGGAATATTCGCAATCTTTCGCGCCGCGCAGGTCAGCTTCTGTTGGTCAGGTTCCGAAGATCCGGAGTGTGCGGGCTTATTCACATGGCTCGGCGCCAGGTTCTACTCTGGACAGCGGAGCTTTATCGGCTGACTAACCAGAAATGCCCGGTCTGGAACGCTTT
The DNA here is from genome assembly GCA_964436185.1 of uncultured Candidatus Obscuribacterales bacterium. Lineage (GTDB taxonomy): Bacteria > Cyanobacteriota > Vampirovibrionia > Obscuribacterales > Obscuribacteraceae > CAYTDR01. The sequence goes on from CAYTDR010000815.1 coordinate 1,063, forward strand.
ACATTTTAATCCTTTGCCATGGCGACGGAGAACGGCATCAACAGCGAGTTAGCGAGAACCGACCCTGCCACTTGCCGCTGGCTGACCTTTTACCCGATGATTGCACACCCCGGAAATTGGGCAGAACTCCATAGGAACATCCGATTCTTCTCCTTGGTAGACAGATGTCGTCAGGAAACCACATTAAACCCGCACAGCAGGACGAAAGAGTCCGAGTCAAACAGATGTGCGGTGTCTGTCACAAGTCTTTGCGGCCCGCAACAAGAGGATCCCTGTCCGGATCTCTTTCGGGCTGGTTGTTTCGCGGATTCACTTGCTCATGCAAGGAGGAAGAGCCGACGGATGCGGAGCCGGCAGAAGTGCACGACTCCGCTGCCAAGCTATTTCGAAAGAATCCAGGACCGTACGAGCTGCCAGACCTGGGAAGCAGTTACGAAGTCATGTCTTTGCTCGGCGAGGGAGGGATGGGTCGAGTTTACAAAGTCAAAGATTTCGCCCTCGATCGAATCGTGGCCGTGAAGGTATTGCGCAAGGACTTGGTCGCCGACCAACAAGCCGTGAAACGTTTCGAACAGGAGGCGATTGCCGCCACCGCTCTCACCCACCCTAATCTCGTCACTGTATACGGGCATGGCAAGGCGAAAGATGGTTCACCTTACATAATCATGGACTATCTCAATGGGCATAGTCTGGCGGATTACCTGAAACGAGACGGTCCCTTTGAGATTGAAAAATCCATCGAGATTTTTCTGGAAGTATGTGATGCACTCATACACGCGCATGAGCGAGGAGTTATCCATCGTGACTTGAAGCCCAGCAACATTATTTTGGCCAAGAATGCCCTGGGCGAGGAGGCTGTCCAGGTGGTCGATTTTGGTATCGCAAAGCTTCAGAGCGATATCAGAGTTACTGCAAGCCTGACAGAAACTGACGACATACTCGGCAGTCCTGCATACATGAGCCCGGAGCAGTGTATCGGCACACAGCTAGACGCGCGATCAGACGTATACTCGCTCGGTTGTGTTATGTACGAGATGCTCACCGGCAATCCCCCATTTCTAGGCTCCAATCCGGTGCAGCTGATAATCCGTCATTTGAACGAAACGCCCTTGCCACCTGACGTTTCCAGTCGCCTCTCTCACATCATCATGCGGTGCCTGCGCAAAGAGCCGACATTGCGGTATCAAAACGTGGAAGAGCTAAAGCTGGCGTTGGAGGGCAGCAAGACTAGTTCGCGTAAAAAGATGACCATGCGTCACTTCTATAACCTCGCTGTAGATATTGGTTTGCCGCAAATACCAATGCTGGCGATTTCTTGTTTTTTCAGCGATCTGCTCATGGATGCCACCGTTCAACAATATCCGGTCGGACTTTCGGAGTTGTACTTCTTCCTCATCTGCGGTGCTGTTACTTTTGGCATGTACTGGGCGTCGATCTTAGCGGCCCGCTTGCGTTCTATCAAAGGTCTGGTGCGCCGAGATCTGCTTAACGAATACAATTGCGCTACGCAAACTGGATTGTTCTTATTAATGCTTTCCGTTACGCCACTTCTCTCAGCCCATGATTTGAGGGTGCTAGCAGTTGACAGCCAACACTACTCAGGGCTTGCTCTTTTCGTTTTCTTCGTCGGTTGGATTTTCGGGCCCACTATGATGTACGTGAGCAAGCGAAACGTTGACACTCGAATCAAAAAATCAATCGAACTCTCCGGTCCGGACCGAGCGTTCAAAATGCTCGATCACCTGCTGCCTATCATGCCTGAGGATTGACTTCTCATCGAAGATCGAACCTCTGTTCGTGCACGAATGGATTCGTGATTGAGAGAAACGCTGAGAGTCTGTATCGTATTCAATGCGCACTGAGTACGGTTATGAGTATCATGAAATCGAAAACTGGATCGAAAGTTGCCAAGTTTGTCTCTTCAGAGCTGGCTAGTTTAGCTGACAAACAGAAGGCACCAGAGATGGCGGCATACATGAAAACAGACATGCCGTTCTATGGTGTTCAAAAACCTCAGCGGGAGCCTATCGCTCGTGAACTAAAGCGACTTTATAGACCTGCCTCACTGGAAGAGTACGAGGAAGTGGTGCGCGAACTTTGGCAGTTGCCTCATCGCGAGGAGAAGTATATTGCACTCGACTACGCCACTACGTTTATAGCCCTGGCTCGCCCTGAAACACTTGGATTATACGAGGACCTTGTACGCGATGGGCAATGGTGGGATTTCGTTGATGTTGTGGCCGGACATCTTGTTGGTATCCTTTTATTGAACTACCGCGAACAAATCGAGCCCACCTTGGATCAGTGGATCGCCGATGATGATTTCTGGATCAGGCGAACTGCAATACTCAGTCAACTCAAGCATAAAAAAGCGACCGACGCTGACAAGCTGTTCGAATACTGTCAGCGGTGCATGGGCGAGAAGGAGTTTTTTATTCGGAAAGCAATTGGATGGGCGCTTCGCGAATATAGTTATCATAACCCTGAAGCGGTTAAAAAGTTTTTGCACGAGCAGGAGAAGGATTTATCGGGTCTGAGTTACCGGGAAGGTGCCAAGCGCTTGAAAAAACTGGGGTTAATCAAGTGAGCGGCCGCGATATCTTGTATGATTTATCCAACCTGGTATGAAGAGCCCTTTCTCGCCCTGTACATTCCGGACGGAAGAGTGGCTTCCGATTTACATCTTTCCAGCCGAGGTATATAAGTTTGGATTTGGTAGATATTAAGGTTGTCGCAATGAGTGATAAGGAGTAGCTGCATGAGTCTTGCAAAAAGGGTTTTATCTATTCAAGTATTCCTCTCAGTTTCCTTCCTCTCCATGCAATTGACGACAGGAGCAGTGAGTGCCCAAGTTGCCGGTGCCAATCAAGGCATCTTCAATGATGAGGAGCAGATGCTCAAGATCAACAACGCGCAGGTTCAGGGCTATGAGGCCGAAAAAATGCAGGCGCAGAGAGAGTTGGAATTAAGCGAATCGAAGGAAGGTCCGTATCGACTCTATGTGCAAAAAACGATTAAAGACCTGACAAAACCAGGAGCCGCCAAACATCCTGAAGACGCGAAGAAGT
>CAYTDR010000816.1:0-4126 GCA_964436185.1 uncultured Candidatus Obscuribacterales bacterium
GAGACGATTTCAACTTTTTCATGTCAATTCTTTACTCCAAAATCAACCACAAAGAGGCACTCAGGCTTATTGGCCTGTGCGTCGATCCGGGCGTATCCCTCGTTCTTGCAGACTCACTCAGGGTGATCGGGATAGTCTGCTGACTGGCGCTCTGTTGAATGCGAGACTAACAACCGAAAGTGGCAAGAAGATGGCAAATCTTTTTCACGTGATTGTTGCTAGACTGGTTGGGTTGCCTGTAATGTCTTAATTTAAAGCTCTACAGTTACCGATGTGTAACATGACGGCTGATCTCTATCGATACTACCGTTCGTCTGTTGCCACGTTGTTGCGCGCTATTGATAGCGAGCAGAAGGGTCAATCCAATCCGCACTTTGCTTTTAGTGGGTCAATCTGCCATTAACCATGCAACCAAATCAACTCTGACAAGAAACCTATTCAGTAAAGTGCCACAGTCGCCGATGCCAGCTGCCATCAAACACGACCCTCTTTCTCTTTTTTTTTAGAGCTGTGAGACGCCGTGGCTGAAGCTGCTACCTGGGCACCGTGGATGGCGGCGCCAAAGTCAGCAGTGGCGTTGCCGGAGCGAGGCTGCTTCTATCGTTGAAAGGTTCAAACAGCTTTCTGTTGCCGACGCACAGGCTGTAAGCTGGGACCTAACGAATTTCAAGCATCCAACCTTACAGTTGTTGTGGACGCCGCTCTCAAGGATAGCCTGGAGTGATTGCAAAACCCGTTAAATCACAAAGGGGGTCATGCTTGATGATCCTGAGTACTTCGAAATCAAATGTGAAACCACTTGAAAAAACTCAATCGTCAAGTCATTGCTAAGCTTATCTATGTTATCCTCATCGGACTTGACTACTAAGGATAAACTGAAGATATGGGGCGAGCTACAAACCTCCAAACCAAGGAAATTCAGGAACGAATCGATCTGGCATTAGCCGAGATGCAGCAGCTGGGCGCCTATTACCACCAGCGTGGTTGGTGTCTGGGAACCAGCGGCAATTTCAGTGTAGTCGTCGAACGCGAGCCGCTGCTAGTGCTCGTTACCGCAAGCGGACGAGATAAGTCTCGACTGACACGAGAAGATTTTGCCCTGGTGAACGAGCATGGCTTGCCAGTAAGCTCGAGTCTTGGCGCCAGACCTTCGGCTGAGACCTTGCTGCATCTCACAGTTGCAAAACAGGAAAATGTAGGAGCAGTTCTTCATACGCACTCGGTGTGGTCCACGGTGCTCTCCGAGAAATATTTCCAGAACAACTATCTCGAGATCTCCGGATTCGAGATGCTTAAGGGTCTGGACGGCGTTACAACGCACGAGACGACAATCCATCTTCCGATTCTGGAAAACTCTCAGTCGATGCCGGAACTTGCTGCCAGGCTCACAACACGCCTGGCACATGACAGCGAGAACATGCAAAACGGCTACCTCATTCGCAAGCATGGCATGCACACCTGGGGGAAAACGTTAGCTGATGCCAAAAGACACGTCGAGATTCTCGAGTTTCTGCTCGAGGCTGTTGGCAGAATTGAGGGAGTTCGCTAAATGGCGGTAGTTTCCATACCTGACCGATCGAAAACAATCACGGAAGCTCATGAGATAAGTGATTTCCTGAGTCAGTTCGGCATCTGGTATGAGAAGTGGGATGTGGCTGGGCGGATAGGCGACAACGCCACGCAGGAAGAGGTTTTGGACGCCTACGGTCCTGAGATCGAACGGTTAAAGGAGAGGGGCGGCTATGTCACTGCCGACGTCATCGATGTGAAACCCGACACTCCAGGGCTAGATGCCATGCTCGACAAGTTCAAAGTGGAGCATACCCACAGCGAAGATGAGGTGCGTTTCGTCGTCAAAGGAAGCGGCATCTTTCACGTCAATCCTGTGACATCGCCGGTTTTCTCAGTCGAGATGCAAGAAGGCGACTTGATCAATGTTCCAGCCGGCACGAGACACTGGTTCAATCTCTGCAAGGAACGCAGGATCCGAACTATACGGCTGTTTCTCGACTCGAGCGGATGGTCACCACGCTATCTGGAAAATTCCGCCCATGTGCGGTACGAGCCTTTGTGTTTCGGACTTTCCTACCTTCATAACAATAGCCGCTGACAGCGCCTGTTCTATCTTGACCTCGTTGAGCGTAACGTCGCAAATCGGAACAGTCGCGGTCCATAGTCCGTTTTCCCTTGTCCATTATAAAACGTGTTGGGCCTGTCGAAGCAAACGAGAACGGGTGCGGTTCTTCCGTGGTATAACCTGCAAGATCCGATAGCAGCGAGGCGAATGCTGTGATTGAGCTAAACGCAAAGGTGATTTTGCTGGACATTGAAGGCACCACGTCTTCAGTTTCCTATGTCTACGATGTACTTTTCCCTTTTGCCAGGAAGCAGTTCCCCGATTTCCTCGAGCGCAGGTTGCAAGAGGATTCCGTCCGGTCCGCCTGCGAGCGTCTAGCTTGCGATGTCGGTGACCTGGCGTTGGCGGATTGCGTGGCTCATGGCACCGACATGGTCAAGGCCAGGGAGAGTATCCTTGCGACTGCCGGCCGCCTCATGGATGAGGATGTGAAGGCAACCGGATTGAAAGAACTTCAAGGACTGATTTGGGAAGAAGGTTATGCTGCCGGTCAGTTGAAATCACACGTCTATCCGGATGTTTCGCCGGCTTTGCGAGAATGGACTGCTGCGGGATTGGATGTACGAATTTTTTCGTCCGGAAGCATTCAGGCGCAAAAGGTTTTCTTCCAGCACACAGAGGAAGGAAACCTTAGAACTCACTTGTCGGCGCACTACGACACGACTACCGGCCCAAAACGCGAGGCTGAAAGCTACAAGTTGATTGCCCGGGATGCAGGTGTCGAGCCCGCTCTTGTCACCTTCCTCAGCGACGTGGTCGAAGAGCTGGATGCCGCTCAGTCCGCCGGGATGAACGCTGTACTGGTAGTTCGCCCAGGAAATTATCCCCTTTCCAAAAGCAACGAGCACAGAGAAATCCAGAGCTTTGGCGAGCTAAAAATCGGTCTCCCTGTCTAAATCCACGGTATCTGGCGAAGCCGAAACGAACCCGAATCGAACCCACGAAATAACAGTTTCATCGGGCTAGCTACTTTAGGTATTTCGACCCTTCGGTCTAGATCCGTACAACCCGCATCACTGTTCAGATATCGAGATCGCCTAACATCCGAGCGATCGCAATTCTATTGAAATTGTGAAAAATCGGCAGATGTCAAGAAGTTGCCCGTAATATATTCGCATCCCTCGAATGTAGCAAATGAACAACCTATCAAATCACCAAATCCGACAATGGATTGGCGAGGGGTTCGCTGCAAATATCTAGGTTCTTGTTGTAGGAGGCTCGGCCATGAAAAAAGATAATACAGTCTTCGGCAGCTACGAGAGAGTTCTGACAGCAGGAATCGTACTTGTCGTCACCTTTCTTCTGCTAATGCTTAGTGTAGGAACTTGGCAAATGATCACGAACATAGAGCACCTGCACTTGGGGATGCTCATGGATACAGCACTATTCCTCGCTGTTCCTGGAACGATTCTCCTGTTGCTCAATCTGAAAGAGCATTTCAAGTCTGACGTGCTCTCGCACAAGCTGAGCAACTGAATCGACTCGAGAACGCTGCTCATAACGACTAAGTCGATTGCAGATGTTTCGAGCAACGCTAAAGTGTAACCATACGCGATGGCGCGAAACCGCCTCTTGCAGGCGGTTTCTGCTTCTTAAATTGTAGGAATGCTGTCCGTCCGGCAGTTTTCGCAAGAACCCTTAACGGTTACCGTTTCAGCAGATCTGCGGGTTTTGAGTCTTTGTAGAAATTGAAGGCTATGGAATGGTATCCTAAGTGATAACGGTGTCCAGCATTTTTATTCGCCTCAGCTCCTGACTGGGAGATTTTTGTTTCGCCAGGTTTCGAGCTGGGTATTTTACGCTCAACACCGATAGACTCTCTTTGTTCTTCTTGTAGTAGTTGAGCAGAGTCAACCCAAAACAAGTCGGGTTCTTCCTAAATCAGGAGCTGAGTGTATATGAGAAGCGTTAGACAACCAATGAATACGGAAGTACGAACGGACATCGAGATTATACCCATCAGCGAAGAGCATCGGGACTGGCTGCGTT
>CAYTDR010000817.1:0-4121 GCA_964436185.1 uncultured Candidatus Obscuribacterales bacterium
CTGGCCATCGGCGATGAATACGCCGCCGAATTGAAAATACTCAGCCAGAAAATCGGTTTCTCCTGCCGCAGTTGGGTCATCTGGTATTACACGTTTGGCGTCAACTGCACGAAGAAATTCAGTCGCTCGCACGCGCATTTATTTCACTTCGTGAAGGATCCCGAAAACTTCACCTTCAACGATGAGACGATCCGGGTTCCGTCCGCGCGGCAGCTCGTCTACAACGATAAGCGTGCGAACTCCAAGGGGCGTTTGCCCGACGACACCTGGATCCTGCGACCGCAAGATCTGCCGGAGGGATTCCAGCCAACCGACGACACGTGGTACTTCCCGCGCGTCGCCGGAACGTTCAAGGAGCGAGCAGGGTTCCACGGTTGTCAGATGCCGGAACAACTCCTGGGCCGCATCATTCGGAGTTGTTCCCAGCCCAATGACTTGGTACTCGACCCATTTTCCGGGAGTGCCACCACGTTGGTCGTCGCGAAAAAGCTGGGCCGGCAATTCCTGGGATTCGATTTGTCGTCCGAATATATCGAACGTGGCCTGGTGAGACTGTCAAAAGCCCAGGTGGGTGACCGTCTGGATGGGGCTCCTGAGCCGCTGGTGAGTGCCCCCGCGACGCCGAATGACCCTAAAGTATCGAAGAAGCGTACCAAGGCACCGTCTGAAATTCGGGTGCCTCAACTTGCTCGAAATCTGCCGGTGACTGAAGTGAAGCCGGTCCAAGCAGCACCCCAGCAAATTGCTACGACCGCCGGATTGATTGAAGCCTTTCGCCGAACGAGTCGCGGCTTTTCTGCTGACACAGCGATTCTTTGTGATCCTGAACTCAGTTCGGCATTTGCCACTGAATGCGAACGCCTTGGAATCGCGGGCAGTCGGACCGACTGGAACAGGGGGATCATTAATCTTCGAAAGGCGGGAAAACTCTCGAAGGTCGTGCCCACAATGCACCAGGCGAGGAGTGATTGGTCGCATGTGGACGGTTTCTTGTTTGCAAGTGAGATTGCCTGGCGTCAGGTGTCAGATCGTAATAACGGTATAGCATTGGATGAAATCCTGCTTGTTCCGGCCCTTGCCGACGACTTTGATCGGATTGCGCGCTCTATTGCACCGGGGTTCTCCTCACGCGATTACAGACTAGCAGCGTTAAAGCTAAGAAAAGAAGCTAAAGACGCGAAGAATGGGTGTGAGCGAATGCATTTTCTGAAGTTAAGCAAACCCGTTCCGGTCGATTCGCTCAATTTGAATGGTGTGATGGATGTACCAGGGATTTACATGGTTCAACAGGGAAGAAATGCTAGAAGTCACCTTTATCTTGGGGAAAGCCTGAATCTAAAGGAGCGATTTGAGAGGCATTTCATGTCCGAACGTCCCACCCCAATCGCCAGTATGATTCACAAAGACGCCTGGGTACGGTACAGCTCGATTGATAGAAACGAAACCTTCGGCAACACGGCACTAGAAGGTACTAGCTTATCTTTGCGGCTCTTAGCTCAAGTCTGCTGCCTAATGAAAAAATATCCAACGGAATTGAATTGCCCTGACTTGTTTTTTGAAACAGCATCATGAGGACAACTACGGATGTGATTAAGGCTGCATTCCTTACCGTTCGAAATCAATGGTCGCTAGATCGGATTATTGCTGACCCTGAATTAGATGCTGCTTTTATCACCGAGTGTCGTCGGCTTGAGCTTACGGGGTCAGACTTTGAACTGAACTGGAAGCTGATCAACCTTCGAAAACGCGGCGACCTTGCAGGAATCGCTTCCAAACGGACTGTAATTAAGAACCAGGATGAGTTCCAATTTGCAAGCGAAATTGCCTCGCGGTTTCTCGAACGACGCGACGGGATTTCCATTGATCGGATATTCTGCGACCCAGTCAAAGCAAGTGAGTTTGATCAACTCGCAGCCCAGATGAGTCCTGGATACTCGACGTTGGAATATCGATGGGCCGCTTTGGCACTTCGAAAGAAAAAAAGGCTGAAGCCCGAAATCGTTTCACGAGTACTTCCGTCAACATCCGTGACCATAGTCCCCGTCAAGTTAATTGAGCTCGCCAAGATTCCCTTACAACAGGGTCTCTATCTATTCTACGAATCCAAGCAGACGTTGTATGTTGGGGAAGCAAACAACCTGCAAAAACGCATGAAGAAGCACCTCGACCATTCCGACAACAAGGGGCTCGCGAGATGGCTTTGGGACAACGGTTCAGACGGAATGTTCTTGGAGTTCCACACACTCCCCGAAGCAACTACTTCGGCTGCGCGTCGCAGCTTGGAATTGGAGCTGATTCATTCTCGCAGTCCAATATTCAATGTTGCCGGTGTTGAATAGCAACCCAAGTCCTAAGTGGACCCGCAAAATAATATGCAGGCGAGCCGGTGGGCGTAAGCCCCCGGACCTACTCGCGATTGTAAATGTCCGAGGGCTTACGCCACTCGGCTCGCCTAATTCTTTCTGCGGGTCGACTTAGTCGTAAAGTGAGTACCGCCGAATTCACCGAGTTCCCTGTCGTGGACCATTCGGTTTTTTCGGGACGGCTGGTACTCCCAGCACTTCGCGGATGGAAATCAGCACACGCTCCGGGACAAATTCGGGTCGGTCGAGAACTTTCCTCAATCTCTCCCCATGCACTTTCAACACGAGAGGGCGATCGTCGATTTCTCGGAGCTGCCACACATACTCGTGATATGCGCTCGCATAAGGTTCGGACCACTGGCGTTCCCGGGAATCACCCGTAAGTTCATCGGGAATTTCAACCAGCCGCAGCCGAGTGGCGTTGATCTTCTGTTTTGCTTTGACCGACAGCGGATATCGCTCATAACTGAGTGCCTGTAGGTTATAGCGATGGCGGCGTAGGATCTCGTCCCGATTGGGCAAACTCTCCAGGATGGACAGAATCTCGGCGGCGTCCGCCTCGACCCACAGCGTCTCATGTGGATGGTCTTTTATTCCCAGCGCTGCCTCGAATTTACGAACGAAAAGTTCGCGCACCCACGGCGCCGTCTCAGGCGACATGGCGGGGATGATCTTCAAAATACGAACTCGTTCACGCGAGGCACCAATGCTGGGCGGGGGATCCCAGTGGGGCGGGAATTCTTCGCGCGGATGGGTGGACATCGTGGTCAGCGCTTCGCGATAGCGACCGGCTCGGAGATCGCGCTCCGCCGCACCGCGCAACTGTTGTGCGGGCTGGGTCCACGGCAGAATGAATCCCCACACTGCCAGTGACGCGATGGCGAGTGTCCACACAGGAGTTGATACGTACCGTGCTGCCGAATTCGCAGCAGGCGTCCATGACCATGTCGGCGATTCGCTGCTGGCAACGACGATTGTTCCGATCAACCAGATTGGCCATCCAAGTACGCCGAAAAACAGAACGATCACTTTGATACCGGCGAGGGCGGACTCGGCTGCATTCAGACGGACTCCGCCCATCACTGCGAAGATCTGCACGTCGATCCAACTCACCAGCGTAATGGCCAGCGTGTCGGCGAACAGCATCACCACGAAGAAGAGCGTGACCGCGGATGCCGAGTAGAGAACAGAGAAGACTCGCACAATAAGCAGCACTCGCCAGAGAGATACGACTGCGAGGAGATACACATTGGCTGAAGGTGCGCTCGACTCCGAGAGGAATCGCTCAACCGGAATCGCATACATCCAGGCCAGCGGAGCAGTCATCCAGTACAGACTCAGAAACGATCGATAGCGGTTCCAGAAACCGGACAGTCCGGCTCCGCGACACCAACCCACCCAAGATACAAGGCAGAACAGCACGAACGACGTTGCAAGTGAGGCGACCAGGGGCAGCAGCAAATGCCATGGTTCGTGCAGCAGATCTTCACCGTCGTACTCGCGCGCGAAACCGGCTGAGATGACGAAAATCAGGCCCAGCCAGAGGGTGTGACGATGCGACGCGAGCGAGAGAATGGCTTCGCGAGAACCAAACAGGTAGCTTACCAAAGTGCCGAGCGTAATGGTTCCCGGCGGAGACTTGATGGGCAGTGACGTCGCATCGGCGGGGACCGGCGCGGTCGCCTCAACGGGATTGATGGGTTCGGGGTGGCTCAAGGCAACTCTCTCATAGTCGTTGTTCGCTCCGCGAACAAAACG
>CAYTDR010000818.1:0-4115 GCA_964436185.1 uncultured Candidatus Obscuribacterales bacterium
TAATCCTGCATGCAAGTAGAGACAAGCTTTTCCTGAATCTCCTTATCGGATACATCACCAGATACCGAGATGCAGGGCAAACCCTCCGACCTGATGGTTTGGCAGACTTTCTCCAGTGCCTCCGCATCGCGGGCGTTCAATACCAACCGTGCCCGATATGTTCTTGCCAAATTGATGGCAAGAGAGCGTCCAATTCCAGTGGAGGCCCCTGTTATGATGCCCGCGAATCCAGGCAATAATTTTGTTCGTCTTGACATGCTGCCGCCAGAGCTACCAGAACATTATATTTGGTGAAAGGGGAAAGATGGACACACCGTCGAAATTGTGTGAATTCTTATGCACATCATAGATTTTTAGCGAAATATCACAATGGCTGTTTTGAAATGTCAGGCAAGAATGAACAGAGTCTCGATTCCATAGATGGCAAGAAGCCTTGATAGTTTCGGATTATACTCCTCGGATTGCAGGAAATCTTGAAAGGCTTTGTAGGGACGGGTGTCGGAAAGATCTTCTCGCAATCGAGCCAGCTCCATCTCTGCCTTTGGCGACGGACATTCTTGCAGCATCATACGACCGGCCTGGAAGATGACGTCCACTACAGCGAAGTTGGTCAGGAGAAATGCGCCGATCGTAAGGAACAGGGACGCATTGACCGGAACGTGGAGCAAGCTGATGAACAATAATCCGATCGATGTGGTGAGCACCGTGCAGATGAGGAAGACTGCCCACAACAGCCAGGTTATCGAATTGAGCACGAATCTCACCACACTCAGCCTGAAACTCTTTCGCTGTATGCGGCGAGTCACTACGGCCAGCTCTTCGTAGAGAGGAATGAACTGTCTAGCCGCTAAAAGCGAGCGAGCAACTAGCGCATTTATGATCGTGACTATCCAGATGATCAGACCGACCATGTGGTTTGGGATGAAGAGACTGGCAACCGCAAAAGTAGCGATAGCGCCTACAACGCCCGCGCCAATCAACCATCGCCCTGTCTTTTGACGCTGCTTCTCCTGGACGAGCAATCCGCGACTGAGCAAGCTCTGTCTTAGCTCTTGTTCGAACGACTGTCGATATCCGGATGATGCAAAGTCAGATACGATTCGAAGCAGTCCGGCGGTGGAAAAGTACTTTTTGATTCGTTTGGGATCCTTGATGGTCTCTGAGACAAACGCTGGAAGCGAGCTGGAAAGATAGCGATAGATGAACGCCAGTCGTTTAAATACCTTCAATGGGTTGGTGCTGTTGCCGAGAATCGTCTCTTTCGCTTTTTTGGTCGTCCAATGTTTGACGGAATCCACCACGATTCGCCACATTCTTTTCTCGTAAAGGCAAAGCCCGTCTACAAACCGTGTATCAGGTTGGCTGCGGATCGCTCGCTGCATGAGATCCGCAGCAAGAACAATCAATGCGTGGGTAGCATCCCCTCCTCTGACAAGATATGCAATCTCACAGGGGCGTAACTCCGCGCTCAAAGCGGGGACACGAACGCTTACTGTCAAGGCGCTCTCCACAGTGCTCTGTAGTTCTTCCGGCGTGTTCAGCGGAACAAGAAATTCGTCGGGTTCATTATCAGAGTACGACAAAGGCTCGCGATCGTTAACGCTCAAGGCTCGCCTGGAGAACGAACGGGCAAGAGCAATGAAGACGAGCGTAGCAACAAGCGCCACGTACATAAAGACTGTTGGCGAAATTGACAGCGTCGCATCTCCTTCAAATGATCTCAATAGAATCCATTATGAAACAGAATTGATCTTGGATTCTCAGTGCTTATTAAGTTTATAGATCTGATGAAACGATAGTCGCGGTTGATGCAGTTTGGTGTTGAAAATTTTCCTGTGTTTGATAGTTCTGCACAGTGCCGAGATCGATTGCTTGGTGAGATCATTGCGTGTTTCGGCAGTCCTCCTGCGCTTCCACTGGTCGTTTGTGCGTTCAATTCTGCACATAGGAGATCAAGGCGGCTCCGGAAAGTCGGACTAGCAAAAACCTCGTGCACAGTTGATGCACGAGGTTCAAGTTGTGGGAGTGCAATTAGGGAGGAGAGACTTTTCTAGCCGGCCATCGATAGTCGTGGCTTTTGAGTGTTACGCAGCTTTTCAGCGGATCGATGGATGGCATCAATAAGATGATCTGTCGAGCTTGTGGAGGGCATCATCGCTTCTGGTGTGGTCCCATGAGTGCACTCGAGCGGCAAGAAATTACCGTTGCGAATGCACACCAGCGCTGGTGACTCTTCACAAGCTCGCAGTTGCCGAACCAGTGAGGGGAGGTTGGGAGAATTGGACGGCCAGTTATAAATCACGACGTCCGGACGAAGCTTTGATATCTGGCTAATCAAATCTTTGCGCGCGACTGCCGTACCCACAATCTCGATGTCATCGAACTGATCGAGCCATAAGGCAAGCATTATCAGGGTAGGAGCGTCCTGTTCGACTATGAATACTCGTGTTGGGGATTTCATTGCTTGCTCCGAAAAAAGCGAAATTTTCCGTGCGAATCCCGAGCGCAAACCTAGACTGCGGCCTCTGTTCGAGCTTTACAGAATTCTGAAAAGAATGTGAAGACAAAAATAGTGTATACCCTAATGTCCTAATTGAGAACTGGTTGTATGGACATCGAATATCTCTTTCGCGATTGGCGATATTGCGATTCTGTGTGAGTTTCCGAATAAATGCGTGTAGATTCGTGTCTCTATGTTAAGTAGATTTAGCATCTTGCCAACATAGTCGCTATGCGGCTTTGAGCCTCTTGGGAAGGCTGTTCTGTATAGATATTGGCGACGCTCGTGCCATTCTTCTCGTTCTGTGCTAGGTGCTGATTGCAGGGACTTTCTCGGTGCGGTCGCTGGAAGATCCCATCATGCACTGCATTCCAGTCGTCAAGCGCTTTTCGAACGAGCAGATTTTGAATTTCGAGGTTTTCAATACAGCGCTTCCACTTCGGATATTGGATGAGCAGCCAGTCGTTTCCTTAAAGATGTACCCGAGTCGTTTCCGTCTCCAAGAGGAATCCGTTTCAAAGTGTCTGCTTGTCTCGTTTCCAATAGAACGATAAGAGTCGCACTCGGCTCCCCGTTTTTCATGGCCACGCACCGGCGCGATATCACCACCAGTGATGCGCACAATCTACAAACTTTTTGGAATTTGCAAAGAGGAATAGCTCGTCAAATAGAGCTTGAATACGGCATCGGTTTTTTGCGAGACGACTCCCCATGAGTTATGTTTTCATGGTATTCCTGCAAGCTTTTCACTGACAGCTCGCCTGATTGCATGGCGGCTATTGCAGAAGTTGTCGCTCTCGCCCCGGACAAGGTTGTTACTACCGGAATCTTATAATTGATCGACGTGCGACGAATGATCTGGTCGTCGCCATATGCGGTGCGACCGGATGGAATGTTGATGACAAGATTGATCTCGCCGTTCTTTATCTGGTCGACTAGATTCGGTCGTCCTTCCGAAACCTTGTTGGTTACTTGAACAGGAATGCCTGCTGACTCAATCGAGGCCGCCGTTCCTCTGGTCGCTACCAGTTGAAAACCAAGTTGGTAGAGGTTTTGAACTACCGGAATAATTTCCTGTTTGTAGATGTCGGTGACGCTAACAAAGACTTTTCCTTTGCAGGGAAGCGACTGACCGGTGGCCACGTGCGCCTTGGCGAAGGCTAAATCGAACCGGGAGGCGATGCCCATCACTTCGCCAGTGGAGCGCATCTCCGGTCCAAGCGATATGGTGGCGCCGGGAAACCGTTCGAACGGTATGACTACCGACTTCACTGCCACATGTGGTGGAATCGGCTTCGGAGAGAGACCCAGGTCGGAGAGGGTCTTGCCGACCATAACACCGGCCGCTAGTTTCGCCCAGGGGACTCCGGTAGCTTTCGATACGAATGGGATTGTGCGACTGGCTCTCGGATTGACTTCCAGCACATAGAGCTCGTCGTTTTTGACAGCGAACTGGATGTTCATCAGTCCTTTCACTTTGAGCTCGCGGGCGATAGAATCGGTGGCTTTGCGAATCTCTTCGATTAGTCTCAATGGAATGGTTTGAGTGGGCAACACGCATGTGCTGTCGCCGGAATGAACGCCGGCTTGCTCGATGTGCTCCATAATTCCAGCG
>CAYTDR010000819.1:0-4113 GCA_964436185.1 uncultured Candidatus Obscuribacterales bacterium
TTATTATCGGTTCTATTGGTGCTTGGATACTGGTGCGGATGGTTCTGGGACTCAACCGGCAAGTAGCCATCTTGCGAGTGGAGCTTGATGAAAGTCAGGACAAGAGCAAAAGAACTCCGCGTCAGTCAGCGGAGAAGGTGAGACTGCGTAAGCTTGTCGATGAGATCCCCCAACTGCTTTCTGATGATCCGGAGAGAAAGGTGCTGGGGAATCACATCGGAAGAGCGGTCTCATTGCTGGAGTCCGCCAGCGAGTTGCCGAACGATATGGCCGAAGGCTTGTATCGAGAAGCTTTGGCCGAAAGCGAGGGAACCGCTGGCTCCACTCACTGGCTGGCTGCGGTGGCGCTCAATGACCTGGCCGTCTGCCTGTACGAAAACGGCGAAGCTAACGAGGCCTGGGAGAACATTCGCCTGGCTGTGCAAATCGCCGCTGAATGGGGCGAGGAGAGCTGCAAGTTGCGTCACACTATCGCAGTCAATCTCGTCACCATGATCATGGTGACCGCTTGACCCTGAGCGAAACGCTCTGAGAGACAAAGACTGGGGATGAACATTTGATGTTCAAGCTGTGTGGCCACAAGACCAATGTGGCCCACGCTTTTCTTTATCATCCCTTTTGATGATTTTGCAAACGAATGGAAGTGGCTATCCATGCAGATTACCGCTTGTATTCGATGGTACTATAATAAGTAGCATAGAGGCTGTCTTGCGCTGTTAGTGTCTTCGGCGATACCACTTTGGAGCGAATTACAACTTCGAGAAGGACGTTGTTCAGAATCGAGGGAAACGGCAATGTTGCCAAGGGTCTGTTCGCATGATTTTCCTGATATCTCCCTGAAACATCGGACGAGCTCTACGGTCTCTGTCGCTAGCGCAACTTTGATATAGACACGATTCTCTTCACATTTCACAAGTAGCCCGAAACATCATCCGCGAGGTGTAACGTAGTTGAAACGGCACCCTAGAGCGATATTGAAGCTGAGGCGCAAGATCTTTTGCGCTCCCGCTGTTTTCATGTGGTTCGCTAATTGAGCTATGTCTTATTAAAATAACTAACCATAATATTCATAGTATGTTTCCCGTTCTGAAGCTCAAAAGTATTGACTCCACCGGGTCTACCTGAAATCACGCGGCCCTCAATATCGCTAATATCTTGTTCTCCAATGTTCTAGAGTGTCGTGAATTTCACACCACCTGTAGAGCATCTTCGGCAACGACTTAACTTCCGATACTTCCAATCAATCAGAAAACAATTCCTGTAACTCCAACAGGGACACGCTTCTTATCCACTGTTCCAGCTCGATTGTCGTTGTTCTCGGAATGAATAGCGCTTAAGCAGGAGAAACACAACCAATGTCATTTCTGGTCATCAGCACCAGCTTGAACCCGAACAGCAAGAGTTACCTTCTTGCTCGTGAGGCTCAGCGCCAGCTGTCGGTGAACCAAACCGTTGATTTTCTCGACCTGCGAAAGTGTCGTCTGCCCCAGTGCAACGGCAGCTCGTCGAGTGCTAAACCGAATGTGGGGCGGGCTCGTCGAAAGATTGAGCAGGCGACCTGTATTCTCGTTGCAGTCCCGATTTACAACTACGACTGCGGAAGCGCGGCGAAGAATCTGATTGAGTTGACCGGTGACGCGTGGAAGGAAAAGACTGTTGGATTCCTTTGCGCGGCGGGCGGTCAGGGCAGCTACATGTCCATCATGGGGTTGGCCAACAGTCTGATGCTGGACTTCCGCTGCCTGATCATCCCGCGGTTCGTCTACGCCACCGGCGCTGCTTTTGCTGACGGCAAGCTCGTCGATGCGTCCATCACCGGTCGTGTCGAGGAGCTGGTTCAAAAAGCGGTTTTGCTTAACGGGGTTAACGTTACGACCCCAAAGGCGCAGTAATAAGCTGATTCACAGCTAGCCTGAAAACAAAGGAAGGCACAATGAATATCGACGACAAGTCGAGTCTTGGGCCGGACGCGCCTCTTCCGGGAGCGCGCCGGACGCTGATTTTGCTTCTGGTTGTTGGTCTGTTCGACTATATCGATCGCTACGTTCTAGCCGCGATCGTGCCGTTGATCAGGACCGAGTTTTTCTCGGACCAGAACCAACATTCTCCGTTTATCCAGACCGTTCTGGACGTGTTGAGCAGCTTTCTTGGCGGCAATCCTGAGAACTCCGCCATCGCGCTGTTGTCGCTGGCATTCATGGTTTCGTATGCTATCTTCTCGACCGTGTTCGGCAGGTTCAGAAGCAAACGTTGGCTGATCCTGGCCTTCGGTGTTGCGGTCTGGAGCCTCGCCAGCGGTGCCTCCGGTCTTGCCATGACATTCGGAGCGCTGCTTCTGACCAGATGCTTCGTCGGCATCGGAGAGGCGGCGTATGGCCCGTTGGCACCGGCGGTGATATCAGACATGTATCCGGTCAGCCGGCGCGGGTCGGTTATGTCCTGGTTCTACATGGCGATTCCCGTCGGCTCGGCGCTTGGGTTCGCCCTTGGTGGCTTGATCGCCTCTTCGCTAGGCTGGGGATGGCGATGGGCATTCTTCGTGTTGGTCCCGCCAGGGCTCTTGTTGGCTCTGGTGTGCCTGTTCATGAAGGACCCGAGGGTCGGTCAGGCGGATGGTGTCGATCATTCGCACGACCACAAGGGTGGAACTTTCGGCGACTACTGGATTGCGCTGAAGACACCTTCGTACCTGCTCGACTCGCTCGGCATGGCCGCGATGACCTTCGCTATCGGCGGCATGGCATTCTGGCTGCCGTCGTACATCCACGAGTATCGAGGAGTGCCAGATCTCGGCTTCGTCAACATGATGTTCGGCGGGCTTACGGTGCTGGCTGGTCTGACTGCCACACTTTTGGGCGGATATATCGGTGACAAACTGAAGGCGCGCTTCTCCGGCTCGTACTTCATCGTCTCTGGTATCGCCATGCTGGTGGCGTTGCCTGCCATGGCCGGCATGCTCTACTTCCCCTTCCCGCTTGCCTGGGTGTTCCTGTTTATCGCGATGTTCTGCCTGTTCTTCAACACGGGTCCGAGCAACACGATTCTCGCCAACGTCACGCATCCATCGATTCGAGCGAACGCATTCGCTCTCAACATTCTCATCATCCACGCGCTTGGTGACCTGATCTCGCCGTTCGTCATCGGCGCGATTGCAGACGCTTACGACATGAACGTCGCGTTTATGGTGGTATCGGTAATGATATTGATCGGCGGGCTGCTCTGGCTGTGGGGTGCTCGCTACTTGGAGCGTGATACGAACAACGCCCGGCATCAGCTCAAGTAGAGTTTCTGTAAGTGTTTTGGAGGGCAGCGAACGAATTCTATTCCGTTCGCTGCTTCTCGTTTTTTCTCACTTTTTGACATTTCGCGGGTTCCGATGTGGATGTCGAAAAATGCTTTAGAGCGCTGAGTTCGGTTAGTACCTGCGTAGTTCAATGCCAGGCGAATGAATTCTAGCGATATCGAGCTGTCCGGCACGGTAAATAAATGCCACCGCGGGATTGAGACTGCTGATATTCGAAAGTCCAGGCCTCATCGAAGGTTTCATGAAATCCTGCCCTGTTTTCATGCGCCTCGAGCACTAAGCTGGATGACTAATATCGATTGCCTTCGTCGGCAGCTCATAATGCCGACACATTGACCCTTTCCGAACAATGGGTAGGCCAGCCATGCGATGTTTTTGACAAATGTTCATGAGTTTCTTCTCAAAAAGCCTTTGAGACTCAACAGCTTATAGAGTATTAGTTGGGTATAACCTGTCACCAAAAACCAAGAGAGCCAACACCCGAAAAGCAACACCTATCAGACAAAACCAAGTACCAACCCCAAGCTTACTAAGCTCGTGGACCTGGTCGTCTGATCGTCGGTGTGATGCTCGGGTGATTCTTGGTTGGCAGGCAGCGCGATGTACACAACGTGAAACTTTAGCCAGGAGCTCATTGCTCGAACGCTACAGATTCGCATGTGTTCACATCGGCGCAAACCAGCGCGATGCTCGTGTGCAACTCGGTCGCTAATCTCGAATGACCGACGGCGTGCATGTGACTGATCGCGCGGCAGTAGCCCTCAGCGTTTTCTCCACCAGACCAATTGCCAAGAACAAAGGGGTCAACA
>CAYTDR010000820.1:0-4102 GCA_964436185.1 uncultured Candidatus Obscuribacterales bacterium
GCGTGGCTGACATGGTCAAAACATCTACCATGACTCGCAGTTGTTTGAGCTTCTCTTTGTGAGCCACACCGAAACGATGCTCTTCGTCGATAACAATCAAGCCCAGATCTCGGAAGGCAATATCTTTCTGCAGCATCCTGTGCGTGCCGACAACGACATCGCATTCTCCAACAGCAAGTCTTCTTACCACTTCACGCTGTTCTTTCTGCGTTCTAAATCGGCTTAACAAGCCGACCTTGATTGGATAGGCAGCGAACCGCTCGGCGATGCTGTTGTAGTGCTGTTGCGCTAGTATCGTAGTTGGTACCAGAATCGCAGCCTGTTTGCCGGACATTACTGTCTTGAAAATCCCCCTGATCGCCACTTCGGTTTTGCCGAAACCTACGTCACCACAGATGAGGCGATCCATCGGTTTTTTAGACTCGAGATCATTTTTCACGTCGACGATGGACTGCCACTGATCGGGGGTTTCCTCATAGGGAAATGCCTCTTCCATCTCATACTGCCATGGCGTATCCGGCAAACATTGGAAACCTTCTTGCTTGGCCCGCAAAGCATAGAGATTGACGAGATCCTCAGCAATCGCTTTGACTGATTTCTTGACCCGCCGTTTTGTTGATTCCCACTCGGCACCTCCGAGTCTCGACAGGCGAGGTCTGTTGTCACCGGCGCCGCGATAACGCGAAAGAAGGTTGATCTGATCGACAGGCACATACAGCTTGTCGTCGCCGGCATATTGGATGGTCAGATACTCGCGCATCTGCTTGTCCACCTCAATTCGTTTGATGCCGGTGAACTGCCCGATGCCCTGCTTGATGTGCACCACATAGTCGCCGATCTGCATGTCGGCGACGGAAGTGAAACGCTCATAAGTCTTCTCCGCCACAGGGCGACGATAGACTGTCGGCTTGCGTTTGAGCCCGAACATTTCTCCATCGGTGACGGAGACGAGCTTCTCTCCTTCGAGCACAAATCCGTGGATAAATCCGTGTCTGGTTACCCAAACGTTTTCATCCACCTGGTTTGAAGCCTTCAATATGGCAAGCTTGTCGCTTAACTCATCGCCAGCCGGGGTGTTGCTTTCCGCGGACTTTTCGATGTTGCCGGACTCATTCGTGCCTCTAATAATGGTGGCATCGTGAACTCCAGGCACATACTTCGCCTGGCAATCCCACTCTTTCAGGATGCCGATAATCCTCTGTGGTTGTTCGGTGGTGATAACCACGCGATTGCCGTCTCTGCGCCATTCGCGAATCTTGTCGACGAGAAGATTCATTTGATTGGCAAACCGTTCGATCGGTCGGCATTTGAATTCGACTACAGCTTCTTTGCCCTCTTCTCCGAACACCGGCAAACTGGAGAGGAAGATGCGCTGATTGTCCGCGGTTCCAGCAAGCACTTGTTGCGAGTCTAGATGAAGTTTTCTCGGCAGAGGAAGCAAACGTCCTGTCACAAGACCCTCATCCAGAGCCTTATTGAGCTTGTCCTCATAGCTTGTCAGAGTTTGTTGTATCGAATCCCATTCATCGAAAGCAATGACTACGCCCGCAGGAAGATAATCGAGCAACGTGGAAAAAGTCTCATGAACGTAAGAATAGTAGTACTCCACCGATTCCGGATAGGCACCGGAACCAAGCGCTTGCAAGTCGTTCTCCATGACGGAGCGCAAAGTGGTCGCTGCTTGATCGGACAGTTGTTTGACCGTCTCGTCGGTCTTGGCTGTCAGGCGCGCGACCAGCTCTTCTCTCTGGCGGCCTTCGTCTTCGAGGATAATCCACCAGCGTGGTGGTATCGTCACTTCATCTTGGCTTTCGATCGAACGCTGGTTGTCGATATTAAAGACACGGATGGACTCAATCTCGTCTCCAAATAGTTCCAGACGAAACGGCAGACCACTGGATGGGTAGATATCGATGATATCTCCCCTGATACTAAACTCTCCTCTCAGCGTCACCAGGCTCTCTCTCGTATAACCGAGCCGGATCAGCTTCGTAGCCAACCCATTGGGGTCATGCGACTCGCCAGCTCTGAGAGTGAGCGTATTGCCTGCCAGAACGTCAGGCGGCAACACCCTTTGCATCAAAGCACGGGCAGTCACTATCACCGTATACGGTTCAGACTCCGGCTGAGACGCGCGCGCCAGAACCTCAAGCTGAGAGGCTACGTTGTCAGGACTGGAGAGAACCTGCTCGTAAGGAGAAACCTCGGACGCCGGATAAAGTAGGACAGGATATTTGGAAAGATTGGACAGCTCCTGATGGAGACGTGCGCCAGTATGATTGTCCTGAACGACCAGATAAAACGGCCGCCTGATTTCGTGCTGCAGGACCGAAAGAACTAGGGATTTGCCTGAATCTGTCAATCCAGCAAGGTTCAACTCGGTCTTCGCTTGCCTGGCTGTTCTAGCGAGCAGTCTGGCATAGTGGGGGCTGTTGAGAAAAACCTGGTGGAGTGCGTTAGCTAAAGGATTTTCGCGCATCGTTTGATTGTTTCGTGCACTACGGGTCTCGTTGGCAGTGGTCTGCATTGGAACTCTCAGTTCGCCATTCGTCTACTGCCGCTAAGAGGCGGCAATTTGGGGAATTATTCATGTTAACACAGTGGGGCTACGGTAGGACACGGTAGGCGGGCATGTCGTTGCTCATTGAAATAAATGCTCGATTTTCTATATATTAAATAAATGACGTATCATATAGGTTGTTAACTCAGGCACCCAACAATGCACTTCCGCCTTCTTGGAACCGTTTACGACTGGCAGTCAGCGAGAAGGAAGAGTCCCTTCCGGACTCTGTTGCGATATTGCAGCGGAAATAAAGATCAAGCACCAGTGAAGGCGCAACTGTCGCATGGAATGTCGATCAACGTTCCTGAGCCGGTTGGTTTCCTTCGCAGCCTGTCAGCAATTCAGGGACGGAAGCCGCTGAAATCGAGTTTCGCCCTCATATTGCTTCTCGGTACACTCAACCTCTCCGCTATTCCAGTCGCCTGGGCCCAAACGCCGGCCCGACGCTATTCGGTTGAAGTAATCGGTTTGTTGAAAAACGGAAGCAAACTCCTGGACGCCGGGCAATTGGAAGAAGCCAGAATGGAGTTTGTCAAAGCTACCCACCTGCAACCGGAATGTCCCGAGGCCTACAATAATATAGGTCTGTCTTTTTATCGCGCCGGGGATCTCGACGGTGCTGCCAAAGCCTATCTAAAGGCTCTCGAGATTGACACCGTTTTCGTTCCAAGCATTACCAACCTGGGCGTGGTCCGCTATAAGCAAGGACAGCTCACTGATGCAGCCAGGCTTTACAAGCTTGCCCTGGGCCTCGTGGGAGGAAAAGACCCGGAGCTTCAATATAATCTGGCTAACGTTCTGCGCGATCAGAAGAACTATGAGGAAGCCAGGCTGCGCTATATCGAAGCCCTCAAGCTGAAATCGGATTTCTATGCCGCCCACAATGGGCTGGGAGCAACATACTACTGTCTCAAGAAGCTCGACAAAGCGGAGAAAGAGGTTCTTCTTTCAATCAAATTGAAACCTGACTATGCTCTTGCCCACTATCATCTGGGTCTCATTCTGTTCGCCAAAGGACGCAATGCGGATGCCATCAATGCGTATGAGACCTCACTCAAATACGAAACAGACAAGAAGTATGAGGAAGAGACCCTGGAGAAGATTGCTTATGTGAAGCGTCGCATGGCCCAAGAGCCGGCAGGCGCAGCCTCGACAATTTCAACAGAGACGGCTTCGAACAATCAAGCAACCGCAACCGAAATTTCCAAGGTTACGGAAAAAGCGCTGTCCCTCTTGCGCAGTCAGTCTTACCTCCCGGCCGAGCAGGAGCTCAAATCATTGACCGAAGCCGAGGCCTTAATAACGGATCCGGTTGTCTGTAACTATTCCGTTTTTGCCCTGTACAACCAACACGACCGCAAGAAGACGGAATTGTCGATCAAAGCATATCGGCAGGCGCTGGAGTTGTCTGGCGGCAAACTACATCAAACGCACTATAACCTTGCCCAGGCGTTGAGGTTGAATGGGGATTTTGCCGAAGCGGAGAAGGAATGCCTGAAAGCCATTCAAACCGCGAGAAATCAGGAGCAGGTCTGTCCG
>CAYTDR010000821.1:0-4095 GCA_964436185.1 uncultured Candidatus Obscuribacterales bacterium
GACATCGTTCGCCTTTACAGCCGGCATTGCAACTTCTTGCGCGAATGCTTCCTCTGCCTTTTCCAGCGCTTTTTGCCTTCGAACCACCTCGAGCTGCAAGGGTCGCAGTGCTTCGTAGCAAACTGAAGTGGCATCATAATTTCCTTGCTGAGGCGGTTTGTAAGTCTGCGAGCGATAAGTTTTTCCGTCCGCCGGTTTGATGCTGCAAGCTATCTCATAGGCTTCTTTGTATTGCTTCTCTGCGAACAACAAATTGAACTCATCAATCAGTCTCATAGCAGGTGCATCGCCATCCGGTCGAGTCCAGACAACCTCCTCTACACCATCGCTCACTTTGACCTCGGAAGGCTGGTTTGGTCTATCCTGTAGGACGAACGGATCCTTGATACGCGACGTGGATACTCCAATCCCCCTCTCCATGTTCTCCATATTCACGGCAGGCATATCGGCGGGAGCTCCAACTGGAAGAACTTTCCACCTTCCGCTGCCCGCTTGCTCAACGCTGAATCCCTGCGCTTTCATAAGACTGACAAAAGAACCCTCAGAGACTCCTGCGTTGAGCTTGAATCGGAATGTCCCTCCGGAGGACCATCCAGCACTCCGAATTAACGCATGAGTTCCGCCTGCGGCCATCGCCAGCGTTGTAGACAGCGCAAACGACACCAGGAACTGTCCATGCTCCCCAAGTTCTCGGCGAGCCGCTGGAGAGAGAAGATGCGCTTCCGCAGCCAGATGCACAGTACTGAACGCAGTGTTAATCGTAAGCTCACGACCAAGCTGCTTGAGAAACTGGCGCATGAACGATTTGGCAACTTCGCCTTGGGCACCCTCAGCAATAAGTGCGACCCGCTCAGCTCTGTAGGCAGCCTGCATAGGAGTCAAAGCGGAAGGATTTCCTCCAAATGTCTTGCTCACAATTCCAGCAGTAACGACGAATGCAAGCCAATCTCGCCCCAGTTCAAATGCGTATGGTCCGAGGACATCCTTGAAGAACGCTCCTGCCGCCTCTCTGTCTGTTTTAAAGACACCCTTCTCCAAACGTCGCAAGTAGTCTGAACATCGAGCTCCGGGATTGTCGTAATGACCCCAACCTGTATAACCGCCCTCGTTCACTCTGTACAACACTTCGCTGGTTATCTCTCTGGCTGCCAGACCAGCCACTGCACACCACAGCCCCACCGCCAGTGGAGATGTGACACCGAATGTGGCGCACGCCGCTACTGTAGCCGCGCAGGCAGCCACTGTAGCCACAATTAACAGTCCGTTTTCTTTAAACCAGTTAGTGAACGTACTGGCCTTCAGACCTCCATCAAGGATTCTGGTGAGCATTTGGGTAATCTGTTTATTAGGCGTTACTTCATCGCCGTCTCGATCACGAGGAATAATCAACTCTCCCTTGGAGTCCTTCCCGTAATTGATTACTTCTGTATATTTCGGCTGTTTGTCGAACCTGTTGAACATATTATGCATGTTCTTATAATTGTCGATCTGATCTTTGAGCTGCCGAGACGTGGTGTCATCAAAATTGTGCGACTGCTTCAATAGCTTCAGCGCATTCTCCATAAGGCTGATGCGCTCTTCAATTAACCGCAAATCTACTTCTTCGATTCGGGACATTATCTGACTGATCTTGAGCGATTTTTCCCGCATGAAGGCGATTGTGGGGTCGTACACGTCACCGTCCATAGCCGCCGAAAACATTTTAGACAGCTCAGACAAATCAGTATTCATAGCGCGGGCTGTATCGGAAAATTTCTTCAGAACAGGATCTTGATTCACACGGCAGAGCATATAAGAACGCAAGGAGTCTTTGTCGATCAACTCAGGACCTCTCCTGATTTGAGCCAACCCCCTGGTTTCACCGGCGTTCTCTGCCGGCAGCAATCCGAGAGCCTGCTGGAACCCTTTGGTAGAGGGCGTTCCATTCCTGAAGTAAGTGGTCCCGTCACTGTCCTTGGTGACAGCTTCGTTAGAATCTATCGCATACCCCGGGACGAGATCCCAATGAGCTCGCGCCCTACTAGAGAGTCGTTTGAGAGAGCTGGCACCCTGAATGGTATTATCGGTGGAGCGAGTCAGATCCCTCCATGCCGTTTCGGAAAGAACAGAAAGACTGGCCTGATGGTCTCTCCAGAGACCCATTAAAAGCTCGTCGGCAGCAACCTGCTGGCCCATGTTTCGCAGGTGGCAAAGCTCAGCAGCAGATATGGCAAGCTTCAGACCGTCCGCTTGTTGTTTAATGTCGGATTGACGGATATGAGCATCTTCAATCAATTTTCTGGATTGGGTGAAAGCCCTTATCCCGCAGACCTGACTGTAGCTAAATTCCTCATCAACAGCATTGTTAAATACGTTCGCAAACTTCGATCTTGTCGACACGCCTTTCTTCGTAAGCGCCGAGAAGGCCTCGAGTTCCCTGCCTTTCTTGAGAGACAGGTCGTTTGTTTCTTTGAGACTCTCACCAAATTTCTGTACTAACTGTTTGCTGCTCTCACTCACCTCAGCTTTGAGATCGCGAAGAAGCGCACTATTCCAATGCGAAAAATTATCGTCGCTCTTATTCTCTATGAACCTCTGCAGCACTCCGTTTCTCATTTGCCTGAATACGTCCGCACTATTGATAGTGGCACCCGCCCATGCAATGTCATCCTGCTGATCTTTACTCAACGAATCCCATTTTATTTTCTTTTTCTGCTCATCAGTCGGTTCGCGCCGCCCCACGAGCTCTTTAATCACTTCAGGAAGACTATTCCACCCCATCAAACGAGCACGTTGAGAGCCTGGCAATGTGTTCACAAGCTCAATATTTTCAGCCACTCTGCGGATTACATCCTTTCCATTTTCCTTTTCGCTTGTGTAATGAGAAACAATTCGCTCTGTTATCTCGAAAACAGTCTCCAGCCCTCGCGGATTCGGTTTTCCCTGCTGGGCACCGCGCAGTCCGCTACTGTAGATGATTGCTGCTTCGGAAACAGGAAGATTGGCGTTATCGATTATCTTGTTTATTTGACCGGACAAATTCAGATCAAACGGACGGTTGTCATAATAGCTGAGAAGCGCTTCTCTAAGTGATTTGCTTTCGTAGCTTGGCACCAGTTTATATGAGCCATCTTGATTAAGTTCTCCAGTAGGTATGGTCCACTGCAGATCTCGAAAGGCGCTGTAAGCCATCTCGCGCGGACCGATTGCGCCATTTTGCGAATTTGGAGCCTTTGCTAAAGTCGATAAAAGAACCTTAGCAACACCAGCCTGAAGCTGCTTAGCAGCCTCGCCTTCGAATCCGAGTCGAGAAAATTTCTCGATACCAGATTTGGAATCGCGAACTGCCTCCAAAATCAGTTTGCGATATTCTTGATTGACGCCGTTGTCTGTCAACGCCTTGGAAAGGTCCTGCTTGTTCGCCAGAGCATCTTCAATACTCCGCCTGGCATCTACTCCAATCTCAATTTTATTGAAAGTTTTCCTGACATCCTGTATGAGACGGTTGTAGCTTTCATCTCCTCCATAGGATGCGAGCAACTCAATCTGCTCTTTAGTGAGGTATTTTGAAAATAGTGCCAGGGCATCAAGACAGTCCCTTTTGGCTGAAGCGGATGAGTCGGCTAGCTTGACTATTTTGTCGGCATACGCAGTCCGATCGTTAAACTGCCGCATAACCGACTGTATAATTTCCTGGCGCACTTCCGGCGGTATCTTATCGGCAACCGGAGCCATTCGAGCGATCATTTCAGGACAAATGTGACTCGCGACAATCCTACCCGTTTCAGAGTCCCAAGTCTCTGCCAAATGCATCAAACCTTTGATGGCACTAGAAGTAGTGCGCGGATCCGAAAGCTCGTTCAAAACAGCTTTATAGTCGGTTTCATTGAGCTTGGTCAGAGCCTGGTTAAAGTCACCATTGACGGGGTCATAGCTTGGTATTAATTTCGCCACCCTCTCTTTTAATGCTTGCGTAGGATCAAGCCTGTCAAGCGCAATCTTAAAGAGGTTGTTTACTCGATAAATCTTACCTTCATGTCCTGCCAACTTTCCCAGTGTCTCTAACAAGTGGGCCGTATCTCCATTTTTGGAAAATGCCTCTCTCATCGAATCAAC
>CAYTDR010000822.1:0-4089 GCA_964436185.1 uncultured Candidatus Obscuribacterales bacterium
AATTCTGCCTTTGTCGATTCTCTGCTTCGATTTATTTCTCACTTTAGTGATTTAAAGGCTCTCGGTATGCGGAAAACAAAAATCACTGATGCGGCGCTAACTGCGAGACTCGATTCCGTCGTTGACGGATTTGGTCATCTAAAGCTGGTCTCGTAATCCACGCGTAGTGGAATGAGATTGGAGCAAGAGTTGCGCCCGCTCTAGACCGGCTATAGACCAAAAGCTAGCTTGTCGAACGTCTTCAGCTCCTCCAGTGTAAGCTGAAAAACACCATCGTCTTCGCCATCCCGTGGCTTCCCTGACGCATTCTCAGGTTCGTTAGATCCCCAGGGGTTGTAGAGAGTGACCTTGCCGGTCTTCTCGTCGAAACCTGTGATGCCGAATTCGTGATTGCGTGGAAGTCCAAGCCGTTCCATTTCATTCGCTCCTCCGATCAGCGAACCCCAGGTGCCAAGACTTGATACCGTGAGTGGTTTTCCCGATGCAAGATTACTCCTGACAATTACGGCAATCTCTGCATCCGACAAATCTTCGAAAGATTTCGTCTCTAAGCCATCCTCACTGAGTATCTCTATGCCTGCATTGAAAGCAGAGCCACCATCGGCGGCATCTTGAGGATTGGTCGAAGGAAACCAGGACTCATTGTTAAGATAGGTTCCGTATGCTTTCTCCAATACCGCAGGCCAATAGCCACCTTTACTGGCAGCTGCGTAATAGGCCAGCTCACTCTCAGTCGGCGCGGACACCGTAATTGGACGATCAGGAGCACCTGGGAATGAGACTGTGTAGGTATGAGATCCGTTAGTGTTGATGCCATTGTCCTTAATCATGCTCGCAATCTTCTCTCTTCCTTTAGGTGTGCCCGCCATGGAGGCAAGCGGAGCAAGCAAGTAGCAGTCACCAATTTTGCCTTGCTCGATATCCGTAGGAGAAATGCTATCAAGCGATCGATCTGAATCCTTATAGAGCGAGTGATCATTCCTTTCGTACAGTTTGAGGACACCTGAGGCCACAGCATTTGCAGCACGAGAAAGCGTACTCCAATTATGCTCGGTGAACCTGGAGGCGTAGTGTTGCTGCAGATCTTCCCTGGTAATACTAGCGTCATCAGCATCGTAGGCGCCCTGAATAAGTTCGAAGTTCGAACGCATCCGGTCTAAAGCTTGTTCCTGACGGCTCAAATCATATTCATCCTCAGCGGATTCCGGCTCAAATGAATCCAGCTCAAGCAAATCGACCTTTCCGTCATGGTTAGAATCTATGTCATCGAACATCCGCGTACCATACTCCTTAACGGTCCAGGCATCGTGCAGATCTGTGTCGTAAGCTTTATACTGCCGCATCAGCTCTTCCATGTCGCCTACAGTAGCACCATCGTTTTCCAACCCAATTTCATCATTGGAGAACTTCTGAATGCTATGGAGTTCAGACTTGAGAAACGATACAAAGACTGCTTCTTTACCCTTAAACTGACCGTCCATCATTGCAATCTCCACCTCCGGCAGACTAAGAAAGCCATCCTTGTCACTATCGATCTTGCCAAAAGCGCTCTTTGCCACAGGCATTACGTGCTCCATTCCAAAGTCGAGAGTGAGTTCATCAGCCTGTCCAGTCGACGTCACAGCAGTTGAACTATCTTGCGTTTCACCGGAATATGACAGCGTTTGTTCAAACGCATTATCGAATTCGATCATCGAAATAGAAGAATCGTTTTTGTGGGATGTTTGCGTGCTTGAGGAAGCCTCGCGCATAAGTGAAATAGGATCGAACGGAGATTGATAGTCAAATTGATAAGCAGGAATACTGCGATCGGATGAAGCCGTTGAAGCAGAATCTGAATTATCGAGCGGCATTGGAATCACCTGTGGACGAGGCAACTCGCACTGGCGTTCGAACTGAGCGAACGCCATCGAGCGTCATATGAAGATCGAGGTTGAGTGCTGGAGTGCAGGTTCGGAATCTATTCGCCACGTGCCGAAGCTAAGACTTCCTGTGTGGTAGCTTTTCAAACTCGTCGAGACCTGTGCGAAACGTCAATGAAAGTAGTAAGCAGGACTACGATATGGCGAGGATATTACATTTGTATGACGAAAATCATACAAAAGAGCGGCTGCAGATCAACGAGTTCTAAATCGCGTGAAACGGAATTGGTGTACCTTTTCGACTTGAGGTCATCGGCATTCCAGTCCAACAGTTTTTAGCTGCATCGATCGAGAGTTTGCAGGAGTCAGCGCCTCCTGAGACTCCAGAAGATTTGGAGAACAAACCTGCCATAATATCTGTTCACTGACAATTCACTGTTTATAGGACCGAGTATGCGCAAGATTGGTAAAGCAGACCCAAAAATAATCGGAATCGTTGTTGTTTTAGTTTTAGCCATCGGCGGTGGTGGAGTCTTCTTTAAAATGCAGCAGGAAGAGAAAGCAATTTCCGACTTCTCGTGGACTGCGAGCAGGCTTAAGGACCAATTGAAATTCGTGCAGTCAAAAGATCAGTTATCAATGTTGGACTCACAATTTCGACAATTGAACATGGACATCAGCTCAGCCGGTTTACTCTTCAAGAAGGAAGACGGTACGCGCCTGTTGGAGGAAGTCGGCACCAGTCTAAGCGAAGCTAAAACTCGGCTAGGGCAATAAAGCTGCGATTAGGGGAGGAGCGAACGCATCGCAATCTGTGCAGCGAACTTAACGGATGTAATTGCATAATATTATTAGCAGCAATTGCACTTTATAGTCACTGGTGTAGAACGAAGAAAACGCTAGCGTTCGGAGTCAAAGATGTGCTGGTTATCGAAAGAATGGCTCGCTGGTTAATCTCAACCCTGCTGAACAAGGAAAGAAAATGATCGCGAAAAATTGCTTGAGTTATTTGGCGGTGGCAGTTGCGAGCGTTGTGGTCCTTGGAGCATGCAATTCCGCGAGCAATTCAAAGTCAGCTGCATTGCCTACAACTTCAGTGTATCAACGCGTAATGAGTGCTGGAACAATTCGATGCGGATATCTCATCGATCGCCCGGGATGCCTGAAGGATCCCAATACCAAACAACTTTCCGGTATAGGAATCGAGACACTAAAGCTGGTGGGAAGAAATCTCGGACTAAAAGTCGACTTTACTGAAGAAGTGGATTGGGGCACGATGGTTCAGGGTCTGGAAGCCGGTAGATATGACATGGTGGCAACCCCTGTCTGGCCAAACGCAAGCCGAGCTCGAGTAGTAACATTCAGCAAACCGCTTTATTTCAGCCCTGTTTTCGCCTATGTAAGAGCTGGCAGCAAGCTTTTGAAGCTCAAATCTTTGGATGACCTTAACAAGTCCGAGTACAACATCGCCTCCATAGATGGTGCCACTCCGGAAGTAGTTGCGCGAGAGGACTTCCCCAACGCTTCGATGGTGTCATTGCCACAGCAAAACGAGATCTCACACATGCTGCTAACAGTCTCATCCGGCAAAGCCGATATCACGTTCGTAGAACCGGCAGTGGCTGAAGCTTTTATCAAATCCAATCCGGGTACGATAGAGCGATATCCGACCGAACGACCAGTAAGAATCTTTCCGGACTGTTGGGTAATCGCTCGCGGACAGACTGAGTTCAAGGAAATGATTGATACTGCTCTGGAGCAACTCATAAATAGTGGCACGGTAGACAAACTGATCAAGAAGTACGAGCCGAGTCCGGACACGCTTTATCGAGTGGCACTTCCATATGATTCTCCATGAGCTTGCTACACGCATTCTTCAGAAAATGGTTCAGCTCAAATGCACTCCAGGAGGACAAAAACCGCATTGTCACTTGGTCGTGAGAACCTGTCGATTTCGATGAACCCAACTGAAGAACATACCTTTCGCGAGCGTATATTAGATTCCAGCACCGTAGCTCTGAATACACTTCCTGGAAAAAGGCTTCGTCCAAACTTTAGACCGGCGAGCAAGAAATGTTCTCCATAGCCACAGCCCGTCATATTGGGTATCAAACCGCCACCAATGTCGATGGACTCTCTTGAATAGTTGCCACCGGAGACTTGCGCTTCCGGACCGAAGCAATAGAAGGCGAATGGCGTTCCTTTTTCATCACAGACAGCGAAGTAG
>CAYTDR010000823.1:0-4085 GCA_964436185.1 uncultured Candidatus Obscuribacterales bacterium
CTCCATCCGGCGCGACGAGCACGTCGACGGGACGACCCCATGCTTCGTCGTCTTTGAGAAATCCTTCCATGAAGACCTTGTAGTCAGTCGCTATATCACCTTTTACTGTGATCATCATGACTCGATAACCGATCTTGCGGCTGCGGTTCCAGGAGCCGTGCTCAGCAATGAAGATCTTGTCGCGATACTGGGCCGGAAACATCTTGCCGGTGTAGAAGGTCGCCCCCAGCGCTGCCACATGCGGACCCAGCTGCATAGCAGGTGCAGTGAACTGCATACCTTTCCCCTTCTCACCAAACTCCGGGTCAGGCACATTGTTTCCATAGCGGTAGGGAAAGCCGAAATGCATTTTCGGTTTAGTTGCCACGTTGAGCTCATCGGGTGGAAGATTATCGCCCAGATAGTCCCGACCGTTGTCGGTGAACCACATATGTCCTGTCTCCGGATGCCAGTCGAATCCGACCGTATTGCGAACACCGCTTGCAAACAGCTCAGGCTTTTTGTCTCCCAGCTTCATCCTCAAAATTGATGCGAAGCGATCATCCGGTTTCTCGCAGGTGTTGCAGGGAGCACCGACCGGAATATACAAGTAGCCGTCAGGACTGAAGTCGATGAACTTGAATCCATGCCATTCTTCAGACGGCAGAGCCTTGGTGATGACGACAGGCTTGGGAAGCTGCTTGAGGTTGCTCTCGATGTTGTCGAAGCGAAGAACCTGGTTTACCTCAGCCACATACAGCGAACCATCACGGAATGCTACTCCGTTTGGTCGATGCAGAGAGCTGGACAGTTTGATCACCTCATCCGGCTTGCCATCGTGGTTTTTGTCCGGCAAAGCGTACACTGTGTTCGGACCGACGCTGCCTACGTACAGAGTACCCGAGGGGCTCATTGCCATCTGGCGAGCACCTGGAACTTTGTCTGACAGAACCGAAACTTTGAAGCCCGGTGGGACCTTGAGAGTGTTAGATGTGTGCGCGGCTGAGCAATTTTGCATCAACATTCCGCAGCAAGACACTAAACAGACAAACAAAAAAAGTGAAGGCCAAGCTCGGGAAGTTCTTTTGAGTTTCATTTGATTACTTTAGCAAGATGAGTGAAAAACAGTAAAGGACTGTCTCAACCTTCTTGAGAAGTTGTAAGCTGGTACAGGTGTAGATAGAGCTGGGCGGGATTGCTCTGAGATCTCGGATGACCGGCAAGGAGCATCGATGGCTCGAAAGACGAAGCCCGGCGGCGGTTGGCAAGCTGTCAAGTACGCAATCGACAAAGCACGCGAAGTTGGGCCTATTCGGTTATGGGAGAGGATGCGTTCGCGAAACGCTTGCAAAACATGTGCGCTTGGCATGGGTGGAACGCAAGGCGGCATGGTCAACGAGGCCGGGCGCTTCCCTGAGGTTTGCAAGAAAAGCCTGCAGGCGCAAGCCGGCGACATGATTGGGGCGGTGCCGCATGAGGTCTTCAAGAAAAACTCTGTCGACCAGCTCTCGACACTGACTCCGAAACAGGCTGAGGACCTCGGTCGACTTACTCACCCTCTGATTCTTCGCCCTGGCGACAGTCATTTCAAGGAGGCTAGCTGGGATGAGGCGCTCGATTTGATCACGAGAAGCTTGCGGGAAACAGAGCCGGATCGAGTAGCTTTCTATGCTTCAGGGCGCTCTTCCAACGAGGCGGCTTTTCTTCTCCACACCTTTGCTCGTGTTTACGGTAGCAACCATACCAACAACTGCTCGTTCTATTGTCATCAAGCCTCCGGAGTGGGGTTGAAGCTGGCCTTCGGAAGCGGCACAGCCACCGTCGATCTCGAAGATCTGGCGAAAACAGATCTGGTCTTTCTGATCGGCGCCAATCCCGCCTCCAATCATCCCCGTCTTATGACTCAACTTGCGGAGTTGCGAGCTCGCGGCGGAGAGGTGATTGTCGTTAATCCCATAAGGGAAACCGGTCTGGAAGTGTTTCATATTCCATCGCAATTCAAATCGTTTTTCTTCGGCAGCCAGATTGCATCAGTCTATGTCCAACCGCTGGCCGGCGGTGATACTGCCTTCGTCGTAGGTTTGATCAAGCAGCTCGATGAAAACGGCAAGATTCGCCGAGAGTTCGTGGAGAAATATGCGGATGGTTACGAAGCTGTGCTGCAGCACGCTCGTAGTGTCGCATGGGACGATATCGTCGATGGTAGCGGAGTCGATCGAGCAACAATCGTCAAAGTCGCTGATAAGCTGGATAAAGCCCGAGCCGTTGTTTTTGCCTGGGCAATGGGAATTACGCACCATAGCTGGGGCGTCAACAACGTCCTGGCACTCTCGAATCTGGCGCTGCTAACTGCCAATGTCGGTCGTGAAGGTGCTGGAATGATGCCGATTCGAGGACACTCCAACGTTCAAGGAATTGGCTCGATTGGATTTGCGCCTGCCTTGCAAGACGGAATAAGAACTGCTCTTGAAGCGGCTTATAAGAAGAAATTTCCCACCACTCCCGGCTATGACATTCATGCCATGATGGACGCCTGTGGTGAGGGGAAGGTCGATGTTCTCTTCAATCTTGGCGGTAATCTCTGGGGCGCCAATCCTGATCTTTCATGGGCGACACGCTGCATGCAGAATGTGAAGACGACCGTCTACATGTCAACGAAACTCAATCCCGGTCATATTCACGGGCGTGGTAAGACCACGGTTATTCTGCCTGTGCTGGCACGTGATGAAGAACCCCAGTCCACGACTCAGGAGTCAATGTTCAACTACGTTCGTATTTCCGAAGGGGGAACGCCGAATGTCGAGGGAATCATGCGTGCAGAGTCCGATGTCATCTGTGATATCGCAGATGGTGTCCTGGGAAGCGAGCCGTTCGATTGGGTTCGCATGAAGGATCACAAGGAAGTCAGAAAGCTTATTGCTGAAATCATCCCAGGCTGGAAGGAACTTGCGAATATCGATGGGTCCAAGAAAGAGTTCACCATCGAAGGAAGAGTCTTTCACACCCCAGTGTTTCCTACACCCACAGGCAAAGCTGCCCTGCACGTCACAGAGATTCCCAAGCTCGAAACGGACAAGCTGTTGATGATGACGATACGCTCCGAAGGCCAGTTCAACACAGTAGTCTACGAGGAGCACGATGTTTACCGAGGTATTCCTCACCGCAACTGCATTTTGATGGCGCAGGAAGACATCGACAGACTCAGCTTGATAGATGGTCAACGTGTAACTGTGCGGGGGGAGGCAGGTAGCCTCGGCAACATCGAAGTAGTTTCCGGAAGAATCAGATCCGGAGTGGTGGCAATGTTCTATCCGGAGTCGAACGTGCTCATCAAGCCCCGCCTCGATCCCAGATCAAAGACACCAGCCTTCAAATTTGCACCAGTCACAATCGAGCCCTGATCATCGTTTCTTCTGTCACTATTCAGAACTCTGCCTAGGAGTCTGTCGGGAGTTCTCCGACAGTCCCAGGCTAGCGATTGCATGATCATTTGGGATGCGAGAAGACGTTCGAGTGAATTGAAAAAAAGTGATCGTTGAAGCCGCTTCCATGATGATTAATAGAATGGAAAGATCTCCTGGATGTCAAGTAGCGCGGCGTACAATCTTGGGTATTTGTTAGACCTTAGTAGTTTTGAGTCTTGAGTAAATAGCCGTCGTTGCAACTGCAGCGATCTTCCTTCTCGGTGAAATTTATGAACAATAACAAGAAGCAGATCGTGTTGATACTGATTGGTGGCATTATTGTTGCCATTGTTATGGTGCCGGTCTGGTTGATTCTCGGTTCCGTGGTGGTGACAATGGCTGTCACCAGCAAGATAAAGCTAGACGCTCCAGCTTACGACAAAGCCGGGACGCAACAATCGTCCGAATTGAGTCCGAAGGAATTGTTAGAACGACGGAAGGCGGAGATAATGAAAGAGCGGCGGCATCAGTAGAATACAAAGCACACGTCGAAGAACGCCAACCGCTTGCTATCTTGGCTTTGCCGGCGCCTACGACTCTATCAAAGGGTTGTAGGCGTTTTCCGAAAGGCCGAATGACCAGGCGACCGACGCTTTTGCAGTCATCATATCCTGTGGCACTCTGAGCCAGTAGACTTTTCGA
>CAYTDR010000824.1:0-4083 GCA_964436185.1 uncultured Candidatus Obscuribacterales bacterium
CCCCCACAACAGAAGACGGTAAGGTTGCCGAAGCAGACGGGAATTCCGAGCTACGGTGACATACAGTTTCTAATGGAAGAGGCGCAAAAGATGGCGGGTCGAAGAGTCGAACTGCCCTTTGCCAGCTCGGACAAGAAATCTGACTTCGTTCTGTCAATCCGTTACGAGTCTGAAAAAGAAGATCCGACAGGTATGGTCGAGCCCATCTGGAAGCTCACCGCCTATGCCGGCGGACCGCCAGAGACATTGTGGGAGCACCAATGCCGCGATTTGTCCTTGATCTGCACCCTCGTGGCAGGCTGCGCTGGTGGCGATAACCTGCAAGAAATGATGCCCAGCATGTATGCGGGCGGAAGCACCGACAGGCAGAGCAGCACGGGAAATTTCGATCCTATTGCCACCACGAGTGGGCTCAATCCTACCCGAGCCGGCTATCCCGGTCAGCATGTCAACATCGTCTTCGATCCTCCAAGACCCGGTGCCAAGGCGACCCTGGAAGGCGATCTCAATAAACTGCAGGTTCCCAACCTGTTGCAATCGATCAACCTGGCAAAAATGACAGGACGTTTGGATGTAAAAACACCGACTGCCATTTGTCAGATATTTTTCCAAGAAGGCATTCCCCTGCACTGCAAGTTGAAAGATTCCGTCGGCGATATCGGCATGATCGAACTGCTTACTTGGACCGACGGCGAGTTCAGATTCTGGCCGGATGAGAAGACTGCGGAAAGATCAGTCAACAAGCGCCTGGACGCCATCCTCATGGAAGGCGTGACCTTGCTCGACCAATCAAAATACCTTGACACACAGGGACTGAAGATGGAGTCATGCCTGGTCAAGAAAAACGCCATGATTTCCGAAGAAGAGTTCGCCGCCAGGCTGCAGAAGGGTGCGCCCCTCGATCTCGAGCGACAGCTCGACTTTTATGAGCTGATCGACAACCGCAACACGCTTGCTGAGTTGCTTCGAAAGCGACCGATGCAAAAGACGGACTATGTGCCGATTCTGTTCAACCTGGTCAGTTGCGGTCTGGTTCAGATTACCGATCAGGCACCGACACAAAATCGACTGGCTCGCTTGAAAGCGCTGGGTATAGACGACAACCAGCTGCAAGCAGTAATCAAGACACTTAACCGCTCCGAGACCGGCATTCTCAACTACAATGCCTTTATCTATTTTCTAGATCAAGAGTATCTCCGCTACGAATACTTCAACCTGCCGTTCTCGCTCGTGGTGTTCAGCCTCGGTCAGCGAAAAGGACCGGCTGTGGAGTCGTTGCAGATGCTGGCAGTGCGACGCGCGATGCAGAGAATCGGTCTAGTCAAACGTCAGGTCGACTATCTCGGGCACTATGAGACCTTCGACTACGCACTGTTGCTCCCCAACACCAACTCGGCCGCTGCCGGCGCGATGGCCAACAGGGTAGCAGATGTACTGCGCGAAGCCCCTCTATCATCTGATATGGATTCTCGCAGTCTGGCTCTGGCATTCGGTGTTGCATCGGTTCCTGATGACTGCGTCGATCTGGACAAGCTGCTGATGGCGGCGAAAGCAGCGCGCGACGGAGCCAAGAAACAAGGCAATAAGAGAGTAGTGCTCGCCCGAGATCTGCCCAGGAACGAGAACCAGCAAAATATCTAAAATCTAGCGCAAGCTTCGTTAAAGATAGAGGCGGCCGCAAGGCGGAAAACCGTCATCAGGTCCTGAGATGCCGATAGTTTGCCGTTTTCAGGGACATTAAATTTCCTTGACAACAATTCAGGGATCATTAATATAGGAAGTGCAGATCGTCGTCTGTCTCGTTGTTGAACTCATCAATAAATAACTGACTCTAGTTAAACTCTGTCGTTGCTACCCCTGCACACTTATGGCGTAAGTCAGTTGGGCCAAGATTGTAATGCCCCCGATTGGAATAGATGCATCATCTTTAAACAGCAATGGGTCGGAACCACCGGTCCACAGCTTTAACTGGCAGGATGTACAACACGCCCTTCAGCTGGGATCCAGCGCGGAGATTTCACCAGTTCAGCGAACAAGCAACGAGGACCTGTCATCACTTTTCATGACCGCTCCCAGACAGGTATCAGAAACCAGCCCCACAAATTTTTTCCACGTGCCTCCATTGGGCTCTGTGGAAGGTGGAAAACAGAATTCGGCTGTTGATGGTTTTCTGGCCTTCGCGAATACAGGATCCCGACAAATAGTGCCTATCCAGCAAGAGATGCCCGATTCATTCTCCTCGCCCAACTCGAGCGAAGACCTGTATGCCGAAAGCTTGTTTGCCATTTATACAAAGCCAGAGGCAAACCACAATGTAACAGTCCTTCAAGACTACACCTCGATGCCTGTCGCGCCAGCGAAGATCACGGAGTCGGCTCCGCGCGTTAACTCCGCATTGGCTAGAATTATCGGCAATCTGGCTACCAGAGGCGATGCCAGCATCGCTCCCGTACAGCCACCGCCGCAGCGAGAAGTTACGCCTACAGCGGTGGCCACAGGTAAATTAGCCATCGGTCTGGCCACAGCCCCCGAGACGGCCGAAGAGCAAAGCCTCGCTGAAGCCGCAGCATTGGCCAAAGCAATCGAAGCTTCCAACAGATTGCCAGAACTGCCCATGCCGACGGTAGCCGAAGCACCAAACAGATTGCCCGAAGTTTCAACACCGGCCGCAGCCGAAGCGCCAAACAGTTTACCTGAAGTCTCAATACCGACGGCAACCGAAGCACCAAACACTTTGGCTGAATTGGCACCTCCGCTGGCAGTTGAAGTACGAAACACCTTGGCTGAAGTGACATCGCAGGCGGCAACTGAAGCACCGAGCAGCTTAGCTTTAGATGCAGTATCAACTGCAGTCGAAGAAACCAACGTCTTACCGGCTGAAGTTGGAGCACCGCTTCAGGGTATCGAAGGGTCGAGTGTATTAACTGAAGCCGCAGCTACTCACGAGACAGCTAATGACACGGCAGATCAGCTCGAACTGGCTGAAGCCGCTCCGACTGTAACTCTCGAAGATGCAACTCAATCGATCGTCAAGCCTTACACGGCAATAGAAGTGCCTGTTGATGCACCATTCCAATACGTAGGCAATTCGTTGCGCGATCTCAACGAAAAGTACGACAACAATGAATCACGATACAGCAGAACTCTCAGACCGGATGGTACCGCCGTCGAAGTACAAACAGCAGCGGATTTCTCTGCCATGACAAAGACTGCCAACCTGGATGGTTCCAATTTCATGGTTGTCCACGACAAATATAGACGACCACTGTTCGAGCAAAGCACGAACGCTGATGGCACCTGGTCGTTCTCCGAAATCCGCTACCACGATCAGAACGGTCGGATAAATCCGTTCCCTCAAGAGAAATTGAGCGTATATTGCGACGGCTCTATGACTCGGTTTCGTTTCTCCAGCATGGGTCTGGAAGCGTCAAAGGATAACTATCCAGTGGGTTAGTATACTTGCGGCTGGCGAAGAACGAAAGAATAGTCTAGTGCAATCAAACGCTTTCCCAAAAGACAGCAAATGATTGCAGTTGAACCATTTCGAGCGCTTCGCACCAGTCACGATCCTGAACACAATTGGATGCATTGCTTCCCCGTGTCTTGAAAGTCTGCCTCGCTGGCAACCTTGATTGCTGAGATCAATCCAGCTAATCTGATTGCGCTAAAACGTATGTTGCCAATCGGCATAGGGCATATAGATGTTGTTGTGACATAGGGTCGATTTTGTATAAAATCGCTCAAGACTTTTCTGTCGACTACGAGCCCGAAACACACCTTCAAAGCTAGACCTTTCTTGAATCGATCAATCTGATAAAAATGACCGCCGAACAGAAGTTAGTAAACAAAACGATTATTTCACTCAGGCAAGGAGACATCACTCGTCAGGAGGTCGATGCCATCGTTAACGCTGCCAACTCCAGCTTGCTTGGCGGAGGGGGCGTTGATGGAGCCATTCACAGAACAGGCGGACCAAGCATTCTTGAAGAGTGCAAGCAGATTCGAAATTCACACGGACCCTGTCGTCCTGGCAATGCTGTCATTACCGGTGGTGGCAACCTGCCCGCCCAATATGTTATTCAT
>CAYTDR010000825.1:0-3231 GCA_964436185.1 uncultured Candidatus Obscuribacterales bacterium
CGGCCAGCGGCGGCAAGTGGCGTACCGGTGCCCTTGTCCATCTTATCGGCCACGGCTGCCAGGTCGGTAGCGCTAGGAGGTGCAAAGAGTGATGGTCTCTGTCCACCGGCAGCTCCGGCGGCGCCAGCTTCTGTTTTAATTTCTTTGTCCACAGCAGTGGCAGGATCGACTGGATTGCCGGAACCTGCACCAACTCTGGAGCTTCTAGCACCGCTACCAGGAGCGGAAACCGAGCCCGGCACTCTGCTGCCTGCGGCTCCAGCTATGGCCGGTACGGCGGCATTGCCGTCCTTGCCGTCTTTATTTTCTTTGTCGCCAGTTACGACTTCTTTGCCTGCGACCGCGCCGGCTTCCGGAGGTCCCGCTTTGTCTCCATCGAGGTCGACTGCTCCGCCGTTGACGAGATTGGTCAACTCTTTTGCTGCCAAATCTGCTCTCTGAGCATCAGCCGCAAGGCGTTGTGCCTCGGGATTTCCCCTTCCAGCATTGGCCGCGGCATCGCGTTCCATCGCTGCATTAGCAGCGAGTGCGCCTACGCCAGCCATGGCTGCCAAACCAACCAGGGGATTTCTCTTGTCGGCTGCAGCCGCATCTGTCCCTGGTGCTCCAGTACCTGTGTCCGGCGTCTTGCCTGCCAGACTGGCATCTGCCAGCGGATTGGCTGTCGGATCACCAGCAGTTTTATCTTTGTCTTTATCTTTTGTACGTCTGTTGGGTGGAACTTGTCCCGGCGGCTTCTTAGCATCAGGGCCGGTACCAAAGGGCTTCGGCGTTTTACCGTCGCCCAAATCGGGTCCGGTTCCTGGAGCGTCCGGCTGATTAGTTTCCAATTTGCCCTTGCCTGCATCCTGAATTCCTTTAAGGAGTTCTCCATTCTGCACGCCGGTGAGATTGTCTATGCCGACCTTTTTCGTTGGATCTATGCCTTGAGCGGCACCAGTACTGAACTTGCCACCGATAGCCTCTGCCATCTGCATGCCGCGCTGACCGAGCACATGACTGAGTTCTTTTCCGCCTTTAAGCAAGCCCCCAGTCACCAGTCCAGCCGAGACGAAATCGGACATAGGGCTGATTTGAGCACGAGCGAGGACGGAAGGCACCTGAATCATCATCTGCAGAATGCCGACTGCCAGGATGATTTTTCCCCACGGATTGAAGTCCGAAAGGATCATGATAACGAAGATTTTTAAGAGACCAACCCAGATAAATGTCCAGAGACTGACTTCCACGAATGAACGGACGAAACCGGCACAGACATTTTCGGTGTCCGGAGTTGCGAAGAATACGAGGAAGATAGGGGCGAACATATACTGTGCAGTGAGAAGCGCAGTTTGAATGGCTTTGAGAACGAGGATATAGACGAGCTCGGCGATCAATATGCCCCCGAGGACTAAGTAGATGATCAATCCGGCAAACGCGACCAGCGAACCGACAGTACCGAGTACGATACCACCAGGCCCGGCGCCTAGGAGTCCGCCGAATGCTTGACCGGCAATAGGAGCGGTAGCATTGGCAATCAGTCCGGCACCAGCCAGTAGTCCGCTCTTAACGGCGGCTGCCATGGCTGCATCCAACGACGCTACTTGATCGGCGGAGTTGAAGTAGAGAGCCTTGATCATCTCATTGGTGATCTGAATCTCGAAAGCATAGATTGTCGGCCAGGCGAGCATCAAACCGGAAGTGAAGATCAATCTTCCTACGGAACCCATGAGGTTTCCGCCACCGCGCCAGGCTGCTTCTGCCCAGTACTTCCAAATACAAAGGATAAAGAGAAGGAGGAGAAGATCTACGGCAATACCGTATACGATGTCAGCCCCTTGTCTTACGTAGGGCGAAATGTCATCGGCAGGACCGGCGCCCGGTACGTTGCTCAAGCCGTTGACCGCTACGTTCGGGTTAAGGACGAAGATTCTCAAGAAACCAGTAAGGAACTGTACTGTATCTGAGATCCATCCATTGATGAACTCTGTTAACCACTTACCGATGAGCTGTCCGATATTGGCAAACAGATTGGAGATAATGTCATCACCCCAGAAGGTGTGAAGACCCATGTAAGTTTCGTTGTAATCACGGAAGTTGTCCGTCAACATGGCTTCCACTTCCTGGATGACCACGTCTTTGTTTTGCTCTGCAGACTGGATTACCAGATTGGTCTGCGGCTCTTCCGGGAAAAGTCTGGTCGTGTCCTGGGTGCGGCGCGCGCCTGATGACAGCGCTCCTGCTCCAGGGTCAGTGCCTTGCTGCTGGTTGACTGGGGGGAGGCGCGTTTGCGCTCCAGCAGGTAAAAAGCAAATCGGTGCCAACAAGCTGAGAATTGCTGCAAGCACCAGAGTAAGCCGGATTGACTGGCTTCTGTTGTTCGTTATCGAATCTATAAATGCCTTGTGCACGGGGTGTTTCGCCAATAATAAAAACGTTGGGTGATGAATTGAAGTTTAGTTGCCAAAGTAAAATCTGTCAGTGGGGAAAATCCCATCCAGGTGGAATCTTCCCATGTTTCTCTCAGGCTCAGGCTTCGCGGCTCAATCCGTATTCTTTTAGAGTAGTTTCTCCAGGAATTAATAATCAGATGTCTTGACTCTTCGTGGAATTTTTCCGTTTTTCTGCACGCAACTACAGCCAGACTCGTTCCATTTAGAAGACGCGAGTGCCTGACTGTGGTCAGAAGGTCAGACAAGCTGAGCCTATTTTTTGTAAGAGAGCTAGTACAGCGTCAAATCTCTGTCGATAGAACGGTCAACTGACCGGCGTCTTTGGGGACGCCGGTCGTTGAACAAGCTTCTTGAGGGCAGAAGGGGAAGTCTTATAGACCGCCGCCGAGACCGCCGTAGTTGTTGATCGCGAAGGTACCGATCAAGTGGACTGCTGTAGGTCCGCCGAAGCCGACGCCCAATCCTTTGGCGACGTTCATCGCTGATTCACCGCCATCACGTTGACCGAAAGCTATTTTCATACCTGCCAGAGACGAAGGAACTGTCGACAATGCGGTCACCACGCGGGAAATATCGCGAGCGGTGTCATAGCCGAAGTCTGCCAATTGTCCGACTTCGTTCGATTGTCCATAACGTGGGTCTACCGGTGCGCCTACAAGACCCTGGGCTTGAGCCGCCTGGTCATAAACGCCGAGCGCGAATAGCACTAGCTGAGGTGCCATGAGGAAACCCACGCGCGAGGCAACCTTGAAGGAATGCGAGGATTTGATTTTCTTCGCCAAAGTGTTGATAGTTGTTG
>CAYTDR010000825.1:3241-4075 GCA_964436185.1 uncultured Candidatus Obscuribacterales bacterium
GAAACTGGTGTTGTGTTTTGGGATTTGTTGATGATCATTGCTGAGTGATTTTTGATTCGATTGTGGTGAGAACTAACTGGTTGTATTAATGAGAAGTTTGATTGCTTCTCCTTTTCGAGTCTCAGTCAGGCTAGTGACCGAGAACTTTTCCTGAAACTCGTGTGGATGTGCTGTGCATATCCTGAGTGAATGAGCCGGATTGATAGTGTCTGGAGTTGCCATAGTTGGCGATCGCCGGTTTCGCTTGTCTGGCGACGTTGCTCTTGCCTCTGACCGCATGAGCTCTGGCACCGGCTACAGGTTTGTGATGAACTACTCGGCCGCGAGTCTGCTGAGCTGTTCTGACTTGTGGCGCTGCCGGCAAACGGCCTGCCTGCGCTACGATTGGAGTTTGCGGTCTGCCGAAGCCGCCATTGTAAGGTGTTGCCTTGACCGATCTGAGCGCCGCCATTGTCGACGGTCTGCCGATGCCTAGTGGATGCGCAGCGACTGTGGTGGTTGGATGTGGCTTAGCCAGGAAACCTGAATCAAGACCGAGGAAGTTGGAGCCTTTAGGCACGGCGCCATGAGTGACGTTGTGGACCGCTTGCGGTGCTGCCTGGTATTGAGCGCGACGTGGCTTGCCGCCTTCGTCGACTCGATAGACGTTGGGAGCATAGGCGAATCTCGCGTTCTGCGCCATTGCCGGCTCTGCTGCTGCAAACACCAGCACTCCCGTGCTTGCCAGAATCAGTGAAAAAATTGAGGAGAGCTTGATTTTCATGATCGTCTAAACCTTAAAATCGAAAACCTTGACGCACACCAAATCCAGTCAGAGTCAGGCCTGTGATACCG
>CAYTDR010000826.1:0-4071 GCA_964436185.1 uncultured Candidatus Obscuribacterales bacterium
CTACGATCGAGTGGTTCGTCGGTGATATACACCTCACCGAACTGACCCTTACCGCCGGACTGTTTCTTATGTCGTCCGTGACCGTTCACCTTCTTCTGGATGGTTTATTTGTAAGCAATTTTAGGCTTGGTGCTTTCCAATTGAATACTGTATTTCCGCTCCAGACGCTGACGGTTCAATGTCAGGTGAACCTCTCCTTG
Organism: uncultured Candidatus Obscuribacterales bacterium; assembly: GCA_964436185.1. Taxonomy (GTDB): domain Bacteria; phylum Cyanobacteriota; class Vampirovibrionia; order Obscuribacterales; family Obscuribacteraceae; genus CAYTDR01. The sequence goes on from CAYTDR010000826.1 coordinate 201, forward strand.
ACCGTACATGCAGTATTCATGCGTATCCGGGTCACGGCCCACTTTGAGCACTGGATCCTCTTCTATCAGCTTCTGTAGCAGAGTAGACATCTTGGCCTCATCCGCTCTGTTTTTCGGTGCGATGGCAAGACAATATAAAGGTGGTGGCTCGGGAACTATCGGCATTTTGATGTTGCCTGCGGAGACCAGCGTGTCACCGGACTTCGGAGTTTCCATTCGCGACAGACCGACGATGTCTCCGGGACCGGCTTTATCAGCAGTATCGTGCTTCTTGCCTTGAATCCAGTAGAGTCCACCGATACGTTCCTTGCTGCCACCTCGGGTGGTATCAATAAGGTTGGTATCAGTTTTAATCGTTCCAGAGAAAATTCTGGTCAACGACATCTTGCCGGATTGCGGATTGACGTAGGTTTTCAAAACCTGGGCAATCACCGGGCCATCTTCTTTGACTTCGAAGGTGTTGCCTTCATCATCCTTGTATTCTCTGTCGAGTGGGGATGGGCAAAGCGAAATAATCAGGTCTAGTAGAGTCAGTAGTCCGGCGTTGGTATGAGCGGAGCAAACCAGGATAGGAACAAACATTCCTGTTCTCACAGCTTTCTGAAGGTTCTTCTCGAGCAGCTCCAGAGGCGGCTCTTCCCCTTCCAAAACCAGCTCGAGCAACTGGTCATCAGTATCAGCGAGACTCTCGATCAACTTCTCGCGGGAAGATTCCACGGCATCTTCCAGCTCTTCTGGAATCTCTGTCTTTTTGGTCTGACCTTTATCGCCATACATGAAAGCTTCTTTTTTCAATACGTCGACGAAGCCCGCGAAGGCCTCTCCACTGCCGATTGGATAATGGAGCGGTGCTAAAGGCTTGGGTGTTCTGTTGCCAGGTATGTCTTTCAAGAAAGCGAGCGTTTCGTCAAACGGAAGGTCCGGCTTGTCCATCTTGTTGATAACGCACATACGAGCGATGCCAATCTCTTCAGTGAAACTCAACAAGCTGTCCATTTGAACCAACCGGTGCGCATCCGGCTCTACCACAAAAATGGCGGTGTCGGCGCCCAGCAAGGCGATCTTCGCTTCTTCAGTGAAGTCGATGAATCCAGGGCAGTCCAGAAAGTTGAACTTTACGCCGTTGTAAGTAGCATGCGCGAGTGAGACTTGAGTGGAAATCTGTCTTTCAATAGACTCCGGCTCATAATCAGTCACGGTATTGCCGTCTTTGGTTTCTCCTCTTCGCGAGGTGGCGCCTGTCAAGTTCAGAAACGCCTCTACCAAACTAGTCTTTCCGCTCTTGTTTATTCCAACTAAAGCGACATTCCTGATTTTTGCAGCATCGGACACGGCTCTACTCCTTTCCCGGCGAGAGGACGTACGTTTTCACACCATCGTTAACAAATGCAAAGAATATCGAACTGAGGCGCCTGTGAGCAAGATTACTCTACACGAATTAATCTTGTCTTAATCTGCTAAACCCCAACTAGCACGCTGTTTTCAAGGGATGGACCGAGTTGACAGGGAGACTTCTAATGCATTCTATTTTTCACACTAACAGGTGGTCCGTATTTCTTGTGCAGTAGGGTTCTGTCCTTGTCCTCGCTCACTTGTGAGGCGACTATTTTCCAAAGTTGCTGACCGATTCTAGCCATGATCGGAAGACGGTAGGAAAGTCTTGGAGTGTAGACAATCGATGATGGTTTGCTGGAATCGCCGCCGGAAAGAATGAGGTTGGCTGTATCTGTACCAGGCAACCCTGCTAAGTCACAACCCACAATTAGTAAAGGAACCGCAGTACAAAACATCAGCGGTCCGATCAAGATATGGCAAAGCAAGCCTTCTTTTCTCTTGATTAGAGTTTTGGCTGGATCTTTCGGTGGGATGTGAATAAACCACGGCGATACGAGTGTAAATGGTAGAAAACCGGCCCAGTACCAGCACCTTCCCAAGATGGCGCCTTGCCAGCCTTTGTACATGAAGGAAAGACTGAGAATTATCATTATTATCCCGATGAATACCCACCCGGCATCGGGTATTTCAAATCCAAACAACATATTCATGATTGATCTCTTACCTGCCCCTAACTACTTGCACTCTAATACCCAGTCTACAACTTTCATCACGTTTATAACTATTCTATGTCACCCGTAAAGCATTGAGCTACAATAGGCCGTTTTTTTGCGCTGCGTAAACTTGAAAAAGAGGCGTTCTTTGCATGAAGCGAAATAGTTATTGCGGTCGGTTGACTCTGGAAGATGTGGGCAAAGAGGTTTGTGTGGCTGGGTGGGTCAATGCCCAGCGCGATCACGGCCATCTTGTTTTTATCGAGTTGAGAGATAGAACCGGAAAGATTCAGCTCGTCTCCGATCCCGACAGAAACAAAGAAGTTCACGAGAAATTCTTCACACTGCGTGGAGAGTTTGTGGTGATTGCCAAAGGAACTGTTCTCAAGCGTCCAGCAGGCACGGAAAAAACCGATCATTCCAGCGGTTCACTCGAGATCTACCCTTCAGAGGTAGAAATTTTGAACAGCGCTAAAGCACTTCCGTTTCAGCTAGAGCTTGGCCAGCAGGTCGATGAGTCTTTGCGTTTGCGTTATCGATACCTGGACCTGCGCCGCAATGAGATGCAAGAGAACCTTCTTCTGCGCCACAACGTAGTGAAAGCGATCAGGAACTACCTTGACAGCAAAGAGTTCTTAGACATCGAAACACCTATCCTGACAAAAGCAACACCGGAAGGCGCAAGAGACTTTCTTGTTCCCAGCCGACTTTCGCCAGGCAACTTTTATGCCCTGCCCCAGTCGCCACAACTGTTCAAGCAAACACTGATGATGAGCGGGTTTGAGCGTTATTACCAGATTGTGCGTTGCTTCCGCGACGAGGACTTGAGAGCCGATCGACAACCCGAGTTTACGCAGGTCGATATTGAAATGGCGTTTTGCGACGAGGAAGAGATCATCAGCAACACTGAAGGTCTTCTGGTTGACGCGTTCAAAGCGGCTGGAATCGAACTGCACCCTCCGTTCCCTCGTCTTCCTTATGCCGATGCAATTGGCAAATACGGCTCAGACAAGCCTGATCTGCGCTTCGAGCTAGAGATCAAGGACCTTTCGCCGATGGCGAAAAACTGCGAGTTCCGAGCATTTCGCGACAGCGTCACCCAGGGCGGCCATGTCAAAGCCCTCTGCCTGACAGGAATTGCTGACACCGTCAGCCGCAAGCAGCTCGATACATGGCAAGATGTTGCGAAGAGCTGGGGGGCGAAGGGACTGGCATGGTTCTCGTACAAGAAAGACGGCCTTAAAACCTCCGGCGTAGACAAGTTCCTCAGCTCAGAAGACCTCGATCAGATCAAATCATTGTCCCAAGCACAGGACGGCGACCTGGTTTTAATCGTGGCAGATGCTTCGCCTTCGATTGTTGCCAATGTCCTCGGTCGACTGCGGCTGAAGCTCGGAGAAGAGTTCAACCTGATCGACGAGACCAAACATGCCATGCTCTGGGTTGTCGACTTCCCGCTCCTCGAGTTCAACGAAGACGAGAACCGCATGACCGCAGTGCACCACCCATTCACCAGTCCGGTTCTGGAAGATTTGCCGAAGCTGAAGGATGAGCCGGGAGCTGTGCGCGCACGTGCATATGACATTGTGTACAACGGCGTCGAAATTGGCGGCGGATCGATCAGAATTCACTCGAGCGACGTGCAAAGCCGCGTCTTCTCTACAATTGGATTGTCTGATGAAGAAGCGAAAGAGAAATTCGGCTTTCTTCTCGATGCTTTGCAATCCGGCGCACCGCCTCATGGAGGCATCGCCCTCGGATTGGACAGGATCGTGATGCTTCTCACCGGCTCGAAATCTATTCGTGATGTGATTGCATTTCCA
>CAYTDR010000827.1:0-4063 GCA_964436185.1 uncultured Candidatus Obscuribacterales bacterium
GCTCAATGCACTCCGGTAGGTCGTTCTTCGCCGCATTGACAGTCTTCGAAACAGCGTAATATTCCATGGATTCAGCGTCAAAGGGTCTCAACATGGAAAGCAGATTAGCCTTCTCTTGCTCTCCGTCCGCAGATAACCATTCATCCTCCTGGTCCGGATTGAGAATAGCAGGCATGCGATCGTGGACTTCAGAGACCAAACTATTGGCAGCGACTGTGATGATTGAGCAGGTTCGAGCATATGAACCATCAGGTTTTCGCCAGTCTTCATAGAGCCCGGCAAAGGCAAACAAACCGGCGCCCTTGAGGCGAATTCGCATCGGACACTTTGCTTTCTCCACTTTTTTCCACTCGTAAAAACCATCGGCGGGTATAAGACAGCGACGAAGTTTGAACGCAGCACGGAAAGTGGGTTTCTGAATAAGCGTTTCCGCCCGGGAGTTGATCATCGGTTTCATCGTCGACAAATCCTTGAGCCAGCTTGGAACCAAACCCCACCTGACATTCTGGAGAGTTCTTAAGGACTCACCATCCTCAAGTTTTTCGTCGACCACAATCGGTATCATTTGTGATGGCGCGACATTGTAGCGGGGAAGAATATCCGCCAGCGCTTTCTCGATGCGAAACCGCTCGATAATCTCTTTGTGTGAATGAGTTACGGTATATCTTCCGCACATCTGTCCGTCATCCTCGTTTGAGTCTCGCGTCTGAATACAGTATCGCAAAAAGAGGACGAATCAACCACGGACCGCGCCCACCACGGCGCGATTGCAGGTCTGTTTGTCATGATGGCAATATTCTAACTTTGCCTGGAACAACTGTGCAGTTTTGAGAGCCAGTATATGACATCTAAAAAGTGCTTAAAGACCTTTGTATTTGAGGAGCTTATGATAGCCTGGTCGCGGTCTGAAAACCCAATAGGCACGGTATTTCTTGGTATTCAACTCGCTCCAATACCTGCTATTTCTGCCAGCCGTGCTGGCTCTCTTCTGGCTGTGCCCGTTCAAATGGCGCATTCCCATCCTGCTTATAGCCAGCTACATCTTCTACATGTCCTGGCGTCCCGTCTATCTTTTCTTGATTCTCGGAATGACCCTGGCGAATTACTGGCTCGGTCTCAGAATCGGTGGTTCGATAAATCATAAGAAAGCCTGGATGGTGACCGGAGTCGTCGCAAACCTGCTAACACTTGCCTTCTTCAAGTACTTCTATCTCCTGGAAGAAACCTTTATCTTTGCCGCTACGCCCTTCCTTGGGGAGATTCACAAGCTCGACATCAAAATTATCTTGCCGCTGGCAATTTCATTTTTCGTTTTTGAGTTCATTCACTATCTTGTCGATGTGTATAAAGGAACAGCCGAGCCTGTCAAAGATCCGCTGTCTTTTGCCCTATTTCCGGCGTTCTTCCCGACCCAGATTGCCGGACCGATTAAACGAGTGCAGGATTTCCTTCCGCAGCTGAAGATGGAAACAAAGTTTAATCGCGAGGATTTCGATCAGGGCTGCTTTCTCATACTAAACGGTCTATTCAAGAAGGTTCTACTGGCTGACAATCTCGCCCTTTTTGTCCAGGGCGGCTTTTCCTGTCCGGAACAGTTCACTTCGCTGGATGTCTGGGTGTTGGCAGCAGCTTTTTCGTTCCAGGTCTACTTTGATTTCAGTGGTTATGCTGATATCGCCCGTGGTTCAGCTCAATTGTTCGGCTACAAAGTACCGATCAACTTCAACTTCCCCTACTTGTCCGGCAATATCACCGATTTCTGGCGACGATGGCACATTACGCTAGGAAGCTGGTTGCGTGACTATTTGTATTTCCCCATGGGTGGCTCGCGATATGGTCGAGCGAGAGCATCATTCAACTTAATCGTAACTATGACGCTGTGTGGTCTGTGGCATGGAGCCGGTTGGCACTTAGTCATTTGGGGCTTCTACCATGGTCTGCTTTTGACAGCACATCGAGAGTTCACCTACTTCAGGGAGAAGTTTCCCAAACTGCTCACAGTCCTCGACACACGTCTAGGTCACATGTTCTCGGTCGCACTAACGTTCGCATCCTTCTGCGTAGGCATCGTAATATTCCGCTCCGACAACATCTTCGTCGGTTTGCAGATGGTGCAGAAGATGTTCTTTCTCAACGGAATTTACAACGGCGAGCACAGCCTGAGCACCATTGCTAGTATCAACTATCCGCTCGTGTTCTCAACGATTCTCTGGCTGTTACCGACCTTCTGGATCGGTCAATTAATCGCTAGTGAAACTATTAAACGTATTCCTACAGCCCATTTTCCGCAGTTAGTCAGAGTTGCCTACGCTGCTGCGATCATCTTCATGATCGTCGCCTTCGCACCGGATTCATCACCACGCTTCATCTACTATCAGTTCTGACATAGAGGACACCTTGAGCAATTCCCGAATAGCGACATTCCTACAGAGCGCTCGAAAGAGCGATATACTGCTGGCTTTGGTCCTCTTTTTGCTCATCGATGTCGGCGCCGGTCTCGCCTTCTCAATCGCTCAAAAACCAATGCAACTGGGTTACGATGTACCGTTTCGCAGCAGAACCTGGTACGCGTTGACTGACTACGCCAAACAGAAACAAGTACCTGACCTGGTTCTCCTGGGTGCTTCGGATATGACCTGCGCCCTCTATGGCGCCGAGGCGACCTACATCAAGAAATCAACAAGCCAGCTTCTCAACCACCGCAGTACCTATCTGGAGAAGAAATTAGAGGAAGCTTCCGCGCCATACAAAACCACATTTTGCCTTGCCATTCCAGGAGAGATGCCTTCGGACCAGTACTTCATGGCTAAAACGCTGGTATCAAATAAGGTGAAACCGAAAGCGCTCTATTGCACAACTGTTCCTCGCAACTTCTTCGATGCGACATTCAAATCACCATCCACCAGCGATGTGTTCAAGAATACAAGCAAACTCGGCGGTGTTGGAACAGATGCTGAAATCTCCTGCCGAAAGAAAGACTTAATCGCTCTGTTTGACTATTTCCTCGCCCAGGCATCCTCAATCTATGGGCACAAACAGACCTTTATCACATGGCAGCACCACATCGCCCAGGATATTTGCAGACCGTCAGACGCTAAGTTCGATACGGTCAACTTGCCTCTGCTTCTAAGAAAACAAGCCCTGATGTGCTTGCCCGAAGACTTTGCTCCGACGGAAGTCGGACAAGAGCCGTTCGACCCGAAGCACTTCGTGTTCCTGGATAACATAGGGGAATACAGAGTTCGCTACAGTCAGTTCAGCATGAAGATTTACGACCAGCAGTTCGGCTACTTCAAGAAGCTCTGCGAACTCTGTAAAAACGAAGGAATCGACCTGGTGATCGGCAACTCGCCCCTGACGGCAGAAAACCTGGCCATGGTTCCCCCGGACATCTACAAACTGTACATGCAACAGGTATCATCCACGGTGCGAGCCAACGGCGGAACCTTCGTCGATCTCAACATGCCTGGAATGTTCCAACATGATGACTTCTTCGACTCCGTCCATTTAAACGGCCGAGGCGGACTCAAATTCCTCAACTATGTCGCCGGCGCAATGTCGTCACAAAAATCACTAGCCTCAACGACCCAAACCAAGTAACCCAAGTCGTTGCGCACATCTCACTTACGGCCCGGCGAAGCGGGCGAGGACAAATGCGAAAACGTGTTTCGCCCACGAAGCTTCGCAAGCAGAATACGCGAAAAATCTGCTTCCACTGACTTTCGCGAGATCCTAAGCACAAGCATTCTGCGGCTCGAACACGAAAACTCTATTCGATAAAAGTTCGCATCTGCGACCACCGACATCGCCCGCCGGCACCTACGATCCAAACTATTAGTTCTCAACTAACCGCGAGACGCTCAGACTCAATCAAGAATATATTTCAAAGCCGTCGAATAACTCTTATGTGACGGCGGTATTTCATGTGGTGCCTGTATCTCTTCCATCTTCACAGAAATCCCGTGCGAACTCATCGCCTCAACCAGCTTCTTCTGCAAAATCGGAGGAACAGTGGTATCAGCTAATGCCGATATCACATAAACCTTCGCAGCCTTGGGAAACT
>CAYTDR010000828.1:0-4061 GCA_964436185.1 uncultured Candidatus Obscuribacterales bacterium
TCACGAAGGGGCTATGTTGTAAACCGAAGGCGTGTCCGAATTCGTGCGCGCAAACCGATTGCATCAGACGCGGCCACAAATGCAAGGGATAACGATTGAGTGATGCGACTGAGACTTGAATAAGAATGGGATCTCTCGGGCTAGGAGAAACGAAATTGCTGGCGGTTTCAGCTGCTTTTGTAGACTCTTCGCACCAGAACAATTGGATATCTGCCTGAGTTGCATCCTTCACCACTTCGTATTTGAGGAAACCCTCGGTGGTAGCAGCCCAATCCCACTCGTGCAGACCTTTCATGGCATAGGTTCGAAACTCTGGGCGATAATGCTTTTGCTGGCCGAGGCGCTCGACGAATCCTGGTTTTCGCAATTGTTTGACTATTTGTGCTGCTTTCTGGGCGGTCAGCTCCTTGCCGACGAAGCCTTTCGGCAGCTCTTGTCCGTTGCTGATATATATTTTCACTGGCATACGCTTTTCCGACCAGCGCCACATTTTTCCATTTGCGTTGCAGGAGTATGGTTTGACTTGCTTGAGCTCTTTTTTATAGGTGCTGAACAGTCTGATGGCGTTCTTGGAATATGCGTCGTTCGGCCCCGTCATCACTACCACACGGCAAAGCGCGCTTTCTGCAGTTTTAAAGTCGCTGGAATAAAAGGCGGACATACCGAGGTAATAGTTGGCTGGCACGCTCATCGGGTTGGCTCTTACTGCTTGATCGAAGCATGCTTCTGCTTCCCGATACTGTTTCGCTTTGAAAAGAGCTAAACCCTCACCAGCCTTACCGCTCAATCCCGCAGACTTTCCTCCAGGTCGCCGTTTTTGCGCTGGAGCCGCTTTTGCTTGTGCCAGGGAGAGGGGAACTCCGGGCTCGAGTTCGCACAGGGTGCCGAGCGTGCTGACTGATAGAGCGAGAAGAAGAGCGCGGCCGAAAATTTGCGAGAGCTGCTCCATTGTGGTTACCTCAAAAATGGTTTCCCGGCTCGATCATTGAGTTGTGTTAAACGAGGAACTGCCAGGTGCTTAAGTAGCAAAGTCGCACCAAGATACCGAGCTTCGATGCTTGACCTCGAGTGCGGCGAAGACGAACTGAGATAGTATACCTGACATAAGTGGGTCAGTTTTTGATTGAATTCAAAATAAGGCTAGAGGCATGATGAGACCGTTTCATCATGTGCTAACATTTCCGTTTTCGCTCATACTGGCAACTCTTATGTTACGGCTAGACAGAATTAGCAAGATTTACCCGCACGCAGAAGTGCTGAAGGACGTCACCTGGGAGGTTAAACCCGGGGAACGCCTCGGTCTCGTCGGTGCCAACGGATGTGGCAAGACGACGCAGTTCAACATGATTCGCGGAACAGTCGAACCGACCTCAGGAGAGATCTTCAAGCCGAAGAACGCACGCATAGCTTACCTGACCCAGGAATTCGAGTTTGATCCGGATAACTCTATTAGGGACGAGCTTCTGACGGCTTTCGAGGAAGCGCACCGGATAAAAGTGGCATTAAATGCGGTGCAGGTAGAACTCGAAACAGCCCAAGGCGATGAGCTTGAAAAGCTGATTAAAAAGCTTGATCGACTGCAACAGGAGTTCGAGAAGGTCGACGGTTACGGGCTGGAGCGCCTGGTAGACAAAGTTCTTCCCGACATCGGTTTCACTTCGGAAGAGGCGGATCGAAAAGTTTCGAGCTTCAGTGGTGGCTGGCAGATGCGGCTTGGCTACGGCAAAGTCATGCTTCGCAAGCCCGACCTCTTGCTGCTCGACGAACCGACCAACCACATAGACCTGCAGACCATTGAATGGCTGGAGGAATACCTGGCCGGTTTGAAGATTCCCATGGTTATTGTTTCCCACGACAGAAGGTTTCTCGATCGGCTGTGCACCAAGATTGTGGAGATCGAACGTGGAAAGTCGACCACCTACCTAGGTAACTATTCTGCCTACGCTGAAGCGAAGGCGGCGCAGAAAGCCGCTCAGCAGGCGGAGTTCGAGCGACAGCAGGAAGAGATTGAACGACAAAAGGTCTTCATTGAGAGATTCAGGGCCAGCGCTACTCGAAGCACCCAAGCGAAAAGTCGTGAGAAACAACTGGACAAGATTGAGTTGGTGGAAGCGCCCGAGAGCGATCTTCGTCATGTCAGGTTCAATTTTCCTGAAGGCCCTCGCAGCGGAAAAGAGGTTGCCGAGGTTTCGGGTTTGACTCACGCCTTTGGCGACGATCACATCCTGTTTCTTGACGCTAAGCTGAGCATCTCACGTGGTGACAAAATCGCCTTGCTCGGTCCGAACGGCTGCGGCAAATCCACATTCCTGCGCTTTCTCGCCGGACGAGATAAGCCTCTGGACGGGATTGTAAAGATGGGAGAACACAACATCGTGCCGGGCTACTTCGAGCAAAACCAAGCCGAGGCACTCGATAGAGAAAAGACTGTGTTCGATACGCTGGCAGACGATCTTGTCAGCTGGAAGGATGCCGAAATACGGACCCTTCTGGGACGATTCTTGTTCACTGGCGACACGGTTTTCAAAACGGTCAAGTTATTGTCGGGCGGCGAGAAGGCAAGGCTGGCGCTTGCTAAGATTTTGACCGTCAAAGCGAATTTCCTCTTGCTTGACGAACCGACGAATCATTTGGATATTCCTGCCAAGGAGACGCTCGAAGAAGCCATCCAGCAATTCGAAGGGTCTGTCATTGTGGTCTCACATGATCGCTACTTTATCTCGAGAGTGGCGAACAAAATAATAGAGGTCAAGGATGCTGGGTTCCGAGTATTCGACGGTGGATACGATTATTACCTGCAAAAAGTAGTAGAAGAGAAAGAACGCGCGGAGAACGAGCGTCTCGAGAAAGAGCGCCAGGAAGCGGCTGCTCAGAAACGAGCAAAACAGCAAGCGAAAGAGAAAGCTAAGAAAGACGCTCGCAAGGATAAGCGGACGAAGTCCGATTGAGAACTTCGCTGGTGTATCAATGACTTAGTAAGGGCCAGTGCATGATCGTGTTATCATCGATGCCTTCGAAAACATCTTCGCCAACATTGGTGATCGGTTTCTCGCTGTATGGCATGTTCGGCAAACGAAGTGCTGTAGCCTTAAGCTCTTCCTTCGGAATTATCTTCGCAGCGACCGCAGTCTTGACGTGTATGTCCGGTTTGGCTATCACCTTCGGTTTCAGTTTTCCTGCTTTCGCAGTTGCTTTCAGCTCGGCTGTAGTATTAGGCTTCTTGATCTCCGCCTTCGTTTCTTTGGAAGTGACTGATGCTTGTGCATCCTTCTGCGCCATAGCCTCGCGGTAGGCGCGAACATATTTGATGTAATCGAGCAGCTTGCCGTAGTCCCAGGTCATGCGAAAGTTGAAGCCTTCCAGGTTTGAGTTGGATGGGAATTGCAGAATGCGGGACTTGTTGAGTGTGCGGACGGTTTTGACCAGGCATCGATTGAGTGTGCCATCGCCGGTACTGGCATAAATGTGACCCCGCAGATTACCAGTTTTATCGATGCTGAAAATGCAAGCTGCAGAGCCTCTTACCTGAGTTGTTGCTTCACTGGCTAATTCCGTCATCAGGATATGCTGGAAGGCTTTTTTGTATCGGCGTATCCAGTAGTCCCATGCAGCATTGACGGGAGGAGTTTGACCGAATTTTTTCAATCCATCACTGTGACTAGCCCATTCCTTTGCATAGATGCCTTTGCTTTTATCTACAAGTGCCATCATCTGGCCCATAGGCATTGATTGACGAACATTGCTTACATAAGTGCTTGTGCCGGTGTTTGTCTGCCCGGGCTTTTTCTTGTTGAAGAAGTCTTGTACCGGTTTTGGCAACTCTGGCAATTTCCACTGGTTTTTATTGGAGCCGAAGAAGCTCATTACCGAGGTGCTCATATTGCTGAACCAGTCTTTGTTCGCCTGCACCGCCAGGGTTTGCGCGATGACTGGAATGGGCGGGAGGTCATCGGTTTCTCCGTTCATCACCTGCGTGGTCAGCTTGTCGATTACCTCAGGAGGAGCCAGCCGTGCGGCTAGTTCGAGTTGCTCGAGGGCCTGTTCATCCAAACCCATTTCCT
>CAYTDR010000829.1:0-4060 GCA_964436185.1 uncultured Candidatus Obscuribacterales bacterium
ATGAGTATGTGGCCGGCAGCCCAAACTGTCCCACCGCACTTGTCATCATTCCTGTTTGACTCTGTTCGCTTGCGTGCGATCGCAGGATGACGCCGATCTCTGGCAGATAAAAACAGCTCTGCGCCGCCCTTAATCAGCCTGGCAAACTGACCTCAACCAGGATGGGCTGGTGCCATCGGTGGTGCCTGCAGGTCGATTGTCAATTGAATTTATCAGCGGCATATGTATCATATATCTCATGACTACAATTGAATATAGCCCTTCGTCAGACGAACCAAAAGAGTCCCGTCTGGCTCTTTCTGTCACTGGAGGAGCAGACTCTCGAAGTACCCCTGGTCCGTCGATCAGTCCGTCGATCTCATTCACCGTCAGTGGTGACGTCGGCGCACTGTTCCACATGGTCGGGTTGGACGAAGGTCCGTCTCAAAAGGGTTTAGATCAATCTGCTGCAGTCTCTCAGGCGGCGTCTCAAGCTCTAATCGGCCTGAATGTGACGACGGCTGTTGGAAACCAACCGCCGGTGGCAGGCACCGAATCCAATATCAGGAAAAAGGAGACATCTTTCCAGCTCCTTGAAAAGAGGCGGAAGCTATATCTCGATTTCATCAGACTGGACAAAGGATTGTCTCCACATACCAGTGCTGCTTACCAGAGAGACATAACCACGTTTATTGTCTGGTTGAACAGCTCTGAATTGCTGGCAGATCGCCAGATGCCGACTCATTCAGACATTACACGGTACCTCTTGCACCTGAAACTTCTGGGCAAGAAGTCTTCGTCTATGGCGAGAATACTCGCCAGCCTGCGCGGCTGGTTCTCCTGGATGACTGCGACGGGCTTGGAAGAGAAGGATCCATGCTTGTCGGTCTTCAATCCGCAACGAGGCTTCAGTCTGCCCACGGTTCTCACCGTTAATGAGGTTTCTCGCGTCATTGCCTCGTGCGAAAGCGTGCGCGACAGAGCAATACTGGAATTGTTATACGGTGGTGGTCTTCGAGTCTCGGAGCTGGTTGGGTTGAATGTTCAAGATGTCAGCCTCGAGCAAGGCCATGTCAAATGTTTGGGAAAAGGAAGGAAAGAGCGAATCGTGCCAATAGGGGAAGCCGCACGTAAAGCGATTTCCGCACACTTAAGCGAGATTAGCAAGAAACACGAAGCTTCTCTGCAAGCCGTAATTGAGACACAGGCAAGCAGACCTAAACGCAGAAAACGCGGGCGCCCGAAGCTGACTCGGGCACAAAAGACAATCAAGCCAGTCAAGCAAGCACCACATAAAACACCGCTGTTTCCGGACAATCATGGAAGCCGGCTCACGCGGCTTGTCGTCTGGCAAATCGTAAAACGAGCTTCGGCTAGAGCAGGTCTATCCAAACAACCTTCTCCTCATACGCTCCGGCATAGCTTCGCCACACATATGTTAGAAAACGGTGCCGATCTGAGATCGGTGCAAGAGTTGCTCGGTCACTCGAGCGTGGTGACGACACAACTGTACACGCACGTGAGCAGAGGTCATTTGAAGAAAGCCTATGAAAGCGCGCAAGCGCAATTCAACAGCACTTCCCTGATTTCTTAAGTAGTCTTTATCGAGCCGGCTTGGTCGATAACTCTCTACTCTAAGCTGTCAGTCTTCCATCCCAAATAGACAGTCGTGACTACTCGGTCCTACATCTATTTCCCACGTCTTCCAGGGTTTAATAAGCAGTTTGCGTTCCGCTCAGACCCGGCACCGGGTGTGCTGTCGCTGTCGGTTTGTTGGGCAGCCAGCGGAACGATTTTTGAATCGAGCTGGCGATTACATCTGGTTTGTTGAGTGGTGCAGCGACATCGAAAGTGAATGTTCGCGGCTTGTCCGTGGCGATTGCGCCTAATACAGGCAATGCGGGCAAGCTTTGCAGTTTTCCGAAGGTCGCCACTCTCATGAATTTCTGCAGCGTGATGTTCTTGCTCATTGAACCTACACCGGAACCTCCCAGTACGCTGTCGGCGACGCGCGGAATTTTGCCGGCAACCTCGAGGTGCAGTTGATTCCCTTCCAGGCTGGCAGAACCAGAGCCCCACAGCCTCATATCGTGCCCTTGATAGCGGAGCTCATCGATGTACAAGACACCATCCTTGATGTGCACATTGTTGGTTATGGTATCGAAATGACCTGTTCGAACGGGCCAGACACTCTGCAACAGGTTGTTCAGGTTAAACCCGAAGATTCCTTGCGTGAGTAGGTTGTATTGTGTCAAGCGAGTTTGCAGGTCTCCGAATCGACTTATTTGACCATTGCTGACAGTGAGTTTGATCTGTCCGTTCAAGTTGTCGACTAACTCTGCGGGCTTGGTTCCATGTGTGTCGAGTTCCACGGTCGCATCAGTTTTTCCGTAGATCTCATCTGAGTAACCGAGCTTCGTCGAGAGCACGTCCGCTGACGCATTCTCCAATTTTGCTGTCGTATGGAGTGCACCCTTCTCCAGATCGATCCAACCGTTGAAGCGCATCAGTCCATTCGCCACTGCCGCTGTGCCTCCTGTGAAGGCAATCCTGGGCGATCGATCTTTAGCGGTTGCTTCTTCGATCGAGAGTTGGGCATTTAGATCTTTCACCGATAGGTTTCTGATCTGCACGCTTTTCACTGAGAGCTTAGCGGGCACACGTTCCATTTCGTCCACAATAGCTTCCTGATCTGCGTCTTTAGAATCCTCAGAGACAGCTGGTCCCGTGCTTTCGATATAACCGGACAAGTTCTTCAATTCCATAGAACGAGCGACTATATTATCGAAGGCGACTTTTCCAAGCACAATCGGGTGTTCGAGATTGCCCTTGAGCGTAAACGAACCAGCTACGGTGCCTGAGACTTGCTTAGCCATAGCCGGTTGAACGAGAGACAACAAGGTGTCGACCGAAGTCTGTTGCGGCACCGTGACGGTAACGTCTACTTGCCGCTGTCCATCCTCCGCGGCAACCATGCCAACCTCGCCTTTGGCGTTAATCAATGTATTTCCCATCAACAGATGTGTGTCATGCAAAACGATTTTCTTCGGATCGAGGGTGACAAGTCCATCCAGGGTGAGGGCTACACCCGGCGGCTGGTGAAGCTTTCCGAACGAGCTTGCCAGTGTAACGTGATCATCCTTGTCGGCAAAGAGGGAAAATTGCGCGTCATTCGAGGTCGGCGATCCTTGTATTTTGGCTCGCAGAGTCAAGCTTCCCTTACTATCCATCTTGACTTTCTTTGTCGTCTCCAGTTGATCTGTGAGCGTGTTTAGATCAGTAAGCTCTTTAGGGGCAAGATGCGCGGACAGTTCGACATTCCAATTCGGATCCTTGCTCCTATACTTAGTTACGTGACCCGCAAGGGAGAACTTACTGCCCCGCACGACACCTGAAAGGTCCTGCAACAGCAAGTCTTCACCGGATGCCGCCATTATTCCGGCGAGATTGGTGACAGGATATTTGTCAATCTGCACTTTTGCGCTGTAGCAGCCAATTATCCCGTCGAATTCAACATCCTCATCGCTGTGGATGAGGCAAAGAACATCGCCATAAGCGCGTCCTCTGGGGTTTGTAAGGTGATACTCTCCCAATATTTCGCGATAAGCCTTTCTCAAGGGTGGTGGCATTGCCGGTGATGACAAATAATAATTGAGATCGCTAAGCTCGATGCCTTCGCTTTTTGCTTTTACCCGTTTGAGCAAACAACGGGTAGACACGTCTTCTATGGTGAGGCTTGTCTGGATTTCATTTCCATGGGTGACCATTGTTACGTCAGTGAGAACGAGCTCGTCATTCTCATACACGATGTGTCCGGAACGCGCTCGCAGTGGCTTGTCCAGACCTGGAGGCTGGTAGTGGAGGTCATCCGGCACAGCGCTGAAATAAAGCTTCGGCGTTTTGGCTTGACCGGTCATCTTAAGTCGCACATCTCGCACTGTTCCATAAAGTTGTTGTTCGGTCAGCACCTGGATCTTGATTTGCAGCAGGTTAAGCAGGCTGGCTAGATGTCGCAAATAGAAACTGGTAGCGTGGAACTCGAGATCCACCTGAGACGAGTGCTACAGATTTACATCACCTT
>CAYTDR010000830.1:0-4060 GCA_964436185.1 uncultured Candidatus Obscuribacterales bacterium
GCGACGGCAATGAAAATCGGCCAGCATTGTCGGGACGAGTACTTCCTGGAGTATGAGCAGGCTTGTGCTTCATCTTCTCTTGAACTCATCGTCGATACCAGAGCAAAACTCGTCCTTCTGGCAAGGCAAAGCAATAAATGGAATGCAATTAAGAGAACAGAAGAAATCCTGGATAGCATGAAGGATCCTACGTGGTGGTCACTCGCCAGGCAAATTGCTCTTGGTGGTGCGCTTTTAGAACTCGCGATGGATACCACAGGTCTCTTTACAAAAGACCTCAAATGTCTGGGACTGGATCCCGAGAAGAAAACGGCAATTCTTGTCTTGAGCCAGCTTGGGAAAGCGTGGCTATCTATGCGACAAGCCGAACGGCGTGATCGACTGCACCATTCAGGCACGCTTGCTGTTCCGATTAATCAACCAACAATAGTTGAACCAAAGTCATGGAAGGAGTTGCGAAATGGCGGTTATTTCAAGATCCCGTCTATTCTGGTGAAAAGAAATGGTGAGAATCTCATCAGTGCTGATCTTTATGATTTTGAGCAGATATCGCAAGTGCTCGATGCAGTCAACTCCTTACAAAACACTTCCTGGCGCATCAATGAGCAGCTGTTCGACATCTATCGATCTTATTGGGATAATGATGATCTTCGCGACTTGTTGTTCCTGAAAGCTGATGCAGAACAATGCTCGGAGGCGCAGCTGGCAGTTGAAACCAAGATCGATACCTGCCAGAGTCTTGTGGGTCGTCCCTTTTATTTTCCATTTCAACTCGACTTCAGAGGAAGAATTTACCCTGTTCCTCAAATAATCAACAACCAGGCCGATGACGTTACAAGAGCCCTCATCGAGTTCGCACACTCCGAGCCGGTTGACAACAACAGTGAGTTCTGGACTGCAATTCATTTAGCGAACGTATACGGAAAAGACAAGTTGACTCTTGATGAGCGCTACGTATGGTGCTACGACAATCGCCAGCACATAGAGTCGCTCGTGCAGGACCCTGCCAGACAGCTGGACTTCTGGCTTGAAGCAGCAGAGCCGTGGGCATTTCTTGCTGCCGCGTTCGCATGGACAGAGATCCGGAACGGAAGTAGGTACACTAATCTTCCAATTCATGCCGATGGTCGTTGCAATGGACTGCAACATTTGAGCGCCATGGCTAGAGATGAAGACTCTGCACGTTCAGTAAATGTGGTGGCAAGCAACAAACCTGAGGATATATATCAGAGAGTGGCCGAGAAACTTGCAGAAATAGTCGCCAGCGATGAAAGCCCCTGGGCAAACTATTGGAACGGAAAAATAGATCGCAGCCTTGTCAAGAAACCTGTGATGACCACTCCCTACGGTGTCACTCCAGAGGGAATCAAGCGGCAGATGCAGCTCGCTGCAAAACAACATGCTCCTACGACCCAGGCGCTCATCTATTTGAGAGATAAGACGCGGATTGCGCTGTCGGAATCGATGAGCGGACCTACGGTGGTTAAAGAGTGGTTGCAGCTTGTTGCACGTATGCTTGCCAAAGAGGATCAACCGTTGATATGGACAACACCGTCTGGCTTTCGCGTTATGCAGGATTATAGAAAGCCTCTATATAAGCGCCTTACAACAAAGACATTCACCGTTAAGTACTTCCTGCCGGTCACTGAGGATCGACCTACCAACAGACGCAAACAGGAGCTTGGGGTCATTGCGAACTTCGTTCACTCGATGGACGCAGCCCATCTGGTCAAGATCGTTAACAAGCTGAATTCAGAAGGTGTAAGTCATGTATCTGTAATCCACGACAGCTTTGGCGTTCACGCTCGCCACGTTCAAACCATGAACAAAGTGATAAGAGAGGAATTTAGAGACATATACAGGAAGCCGATTCTCGACTTGTTTCTTTGGGAGCAGATCGATCGAACCGGCATAGATCTTCCTCGATTCGATGCATACGGAAGTCTCGACATCGATGACGTGCTAGACTCTGACTACTTCTTCTCGTAGTCATTACTTTCAACCAGGAGCAATGCGTTGATAGTCCAGACATAGGTATGTCCCAGTAAAAGGACGGTGTATGTTAGTTTCTGAAGCCGAATGGTGTTACACCGAAGATGTTGCACTCCAGGTGCATCAACGTCGCGTTGCCGGGTAGCCATCGTCGCATGTTACTGGTGCGGCCGTCGCGCGGAAAATTACTGCGCTGAGCCGGTTGTAGCGTAGCGAGGAACGGAATCGTCCCCAGTGGCTCGTCATAACACAATGAACAAAAGTTGTCGACATGGTCCAAACAATGTCAGGTCAAAAACCTGGCAACCGGTAACTCAAGACAGAGAACGGGTTCGTGTAGCCGTGTTTATATCTCCAAAGCAACATTTGCATTCCAGCTCTTTCTTGTCCTCCCAAGCGGCAGTAGTCCCATCAATTCGATTGTTGTTTCGTATCATGAGTGGCAGGCTATTGTCGATCCAACCGACCCGACCTCTTCGGAAACAAAGAGGAACGGATTTAGTCACTCAATTGGTTGTAAGTTGGTCCACCGGTACTAGCTGTCGAGGCTGCCAACAGGTAAGTTGGACTAGTGCCGCCGGTGGTGACATACTGCGAGACGATCTTCGCCAGCTGATCTCTGGCAATGCCTTCATCAGGAACGTCAATCGGTGCCACCACGTTGACATTCGTAAGCTGCGCAGAATCGTATAAAAATCCGCGTATTCCTCTGTGCTCTTTCTTGACAGAGGGTTGCGTATCAAACAGAGTTGCCTGGATGGATTGTTCAAGGTCACTGACAGCAGTGACGTGAACATGAAACCTTTTCATTGGCACTTGCCTTCATTTTCTGCATAGCAATTCCCCTCTGTCAGAAAGTCGATCAACTCTTTCATATGACCGAAATCCGCTGAGTAAATGATCGAACGACTCTCACGCCGTGAGGTGATCAAACCAGCATTCGATAGTTCCTTCAGATGGAAGGACATTGTGGCTGGAGGAAGACCTCCGAGTAGATGAAGGAGCATCGGTACCTTAGGTATCCCCTTGGCTGTGTCCGCCGTTTCCGGCTGCGTGCCCGTTTAGGTTCTCCATAGCAACGATGTCCTTCACCCCTCACTGACCCGGTCGTGCAGATTTCCCGCAACCGGTTCTTCAAGTTCGACTCACTTTGCCCACGCATGGGTGATGCGCGGCAGCTCCAGCGGGTAGCGAGCAATGATATGGGCAAACTTGTCCCACGTGACTGTCTTGCCGCGTGTTCGGCGGTTCAGACACTCCTTCCAAATACGCCGGACTACTCGATAGAACCGCCAGATACTCTGGTAGTTGGTCGGTCTCCCGTAATATTCGTAGTGCCCACGCAGTTTCTTGTTTAGCCCTATCCGTTGCTTGTCCAATGTGTCGTGCATATGCTCTTTACACCATTTAGTCACAGCCTTCAGGCTGCGCTTGAGGCGCTTGCGCATTGTCCTCACATTGATCGTGAAGTATCCGCGGCGGCTTCGCGCAGCGATGTGTGTGGTGAGTAGACCAGGGGCATCTCAGCCCCCAGCCTCTCTCAGAACCGGACTTGAACCTCTCGACTCGTCCGGCTCCCATCACTCGGCACCAGGCTTCAGACCAGCCTGCCAGTGCACAAAGAGTTGTGTATGGTGACGAGCAACTCGCCCCAGCCAACTCCAGGCTTTGACCGGCGCCCTTCTGAAGCGCTTGTATTTCCTCACTGCCCACCGAAGTAGGTATCTGTTTACGGTGTAGAGCGCTCGCAACATGACCGATTTATAGAACCGCCCATAGTAATTGAGCCACCCGCGCACAGTAGGATTGATGTATTCAGCCATCTCTTCAAGGCTCTTGTCGCTATGCCGATGCAGTCGCCAGCGTCGTATCGTTTGACGGATAGTTCTGGCAGCTTTATCGCTTACCGCCGGTCCAAATGTTAGAAACATCTGTCCTCGGTTGTTCCGCGCCGACCTCATCCGGAACGTATACCCGAGGAAGTTGAATTGCACGTTTGGATGCGTGCTTTTCCTTCCCTCTTTCGGGCAGAAAACTATTTTGGTTTTCTCTGGATGAAGTTCAAGCT
>CAYTDR010000831.1:0-4046 GCA_964436185.1 uncultured Candidatus Obscuribacterales bacterium
GAGCCGCAGCGGTGGACTTCTCCGTCGGACAATAGCGACTGCGAACGGTGATCACTCGAGACCTCCTTTTGTGTCCTGATGAAGAGCAGTTATGTGCTCTTGTTGCCATTCGGATGTGAGAGTTCTTTGGAGTTCGGCGCTTAGTTCGAGAAAATAGTGAAATACGGATATGCGACTACCGTGACAGCATTCGTAGGCTTCAATCAAGAGACCAGAGTAAGAAGAACAAAGACTCTGAGCTTTGATAAAGCGGGGCTAATCTGCTATTACCGCTTGATAACCAGGTGATTCAATCAAGCTCGAGCTGACATTAAAAGTGGTCGCGAAAGGTTAGTACAGCTCGCGTATCACAGACGGAAACTGCTTAAGATCAAAAGACTGCATTAACGCTCATATCGTCAGCCACACGAACGATGCCTGGAAAAACCGGCCAGACCGGATGTCAGTCGACTATTATGATGCGACCATCGTGGAATTTTTAGAACATGCTACAACCGATACGAAACGCCCTGTACCTGGCAATAGTGGTTTTGACTGTCGGGGGCTGCAATCTGGACAATCCAGCAGCGAGCGATCATCAGCCTTTTGAACGACCGCTGACATGGCAGAAACATCTGAAATCGTTTGAGCTACCGAAGGAATCAGCGCTGGCAATGCGAGAATCCATCTACGTGCCGGTCTACTCACACATCTACTACGAAAACCACAAACGGCTCCTGGAGCTCGCGGAGACTGTCAGTATGCGCAATACTGACAGCGCTAATCCGATCATCCTCACGACAGTTCGTCATTACGGCTCGGATGGAAAGTTGCTGAAGGACTTCCTGTCCGAGCCGATTCTGCTGCAACCAATGGCGACAGCAGATTTTGTCGTGCCACGTTCTGATATTACCGGTGGTACCGGTGCAAACTTCATTATCGAGTGGGTCTCGGATCGCGAAGTGACGGATCCGATTGCCGAGGCAATCATGATCAGCACCGGATCTTCCCACAGCATCTCATTTGTCAGCAGAGGAGTGATTTTGAAGAAAGAAAAACTCCTGAATAAGTCAGACGCTGACGCTGTTTTGAAGCACGTCAAAGATATTGGTGAGCTCGTCGAAACCAAAATCGAATCCAAGCCTAAAGAAGAAGTAGATTCAAAAGTAACGCCGCCGCCGAACGACAAATGAACCGCTGGAATGTTCTAATTTTAAGTGCCAGGGTAAACAGCTCCACCCCGAAGCTTGCAAAAACCTTTCAGCAAGTGGCTCTGCATTCGCCTGCCTCATCTTGAATAGCGGAATTGCGCTATCACCTTTTCTTTCCAAACGTCCGAACAAACGTCAACCAGCGCTGTTTCTCCAGGCTTTGAGGATTGTTTTCGGCGAAATACTTATATATTTCAAAGAAATGATCTTGGGTTATATCACAAGTTTTCAGTAGAGTTACTGGTCCTCATACACCACCCCATCAAAGACTTTATAACTACCGAAGACTCCTATCACCGAACACTTATTGGCTCTCGCTCCTGTCGAACGTTCTCAGAACTGTTCATCTCATTTACACCGGAATTGATTCTGGCTAACTGCAACATCTGACGAAAGGTGACCTATGCCTGAAATCAGTTTCCTTCAGGACCTCCTGGTCCTGTTTGGACTCGGCATTGTTGCCGTGGTGGCCTTCCACCGCCTCAACTTGCCACCTGTTCTAGGTTTTCTTGTCACGGGCGTCATCTGCGGACCCTTCGGGTTCAAACTGGTAGACGACCAGCATGGCATCGAGACTCTCGCGGAGGTGGGGCTGGTTCTATTGCTCTTCACCATCGGCATCGAGTTCTCTGTAAAAACTTTCCTTCAGATAAAGAAGTTCCTGCTCATCGCTGGTGGTCTCCAGGTAGTACTGACGATAGGGCTGGGGGCTGCTATCGCGCACTACACCGGCATGCCCTGGGCGGCTTCGGCGTTCCTCGGAATGCTGGTATCGCTCTCCAGTACTGCGATTGTCGTGCGCATCATGGAGCATCGAGGCGACCTGGACAGTGCACATGGGCGTTCCGGGCTGAGCATCTTGATTTTTCAGGACCTCTGCATTGTTCCTATGGTGCTCATAACCCCATTCCTGGGCGGCAAAGAAGTCGATCCGATGGAAGTGGGTCTGCTGGCTGGAAAGGCGGTTCTCTTTCTCCTACTAGCAGCAACGATTGCCCGTTACCTGGTGCCCTGGTTTCTCAACCAGGTGGCGCAGACGAAAAAGCGCGAGGCATTCGTACTCAGCATCATTCTGCTCTGCCTGGGCACTGCCACTGCCACCTCGCACTTCGGGCTGTCGATGGCGTTGGGCGCCTTCATCGCCGGTTTGATCATCTCCGAGTCGAACTTCAGCCATGCCGCGCTGGGCGAAGTGCTTCCTTTCCGAGAAGTGTTCAACTGCCTGGTGTTCGTCTCCATCGGCATGATGTTCGATGTGCGCGTTCTCTTGTCCAGTCCGGTAACGGTGCTGGTGGCACTCCTGATTGTTGTCGCGGGCAAGACCCTGGTCGCCTCCACTGTCACCGCCTTGATGGGCCATTCGCTAAGGGTGGCGCTGCTGACGGGTGTGGCTCTGGCTCAGATAAGCGAGTTTTCCTTTGTCCTCGCCAAGCTCGGTCTGGATGTCGGGCTACTGGATGCGCAAACCAATCAGCTCTTTCTGGCGGTGGCAATTGCCTCCATGTTTCTGACGCCGGCGACTCTTGCCTCAGGAGAGGCGCTAGCCGGTTTCCTGGAGCGGATTCTGCCCGCTGTCCTGACTAGAAAAAACAAGAAGGACACTCACACCAAAGAGCCTAAGCCGAAGGACCATGTGATCATCGTCGGCTACGGGCTCAGCGGGCAAACCCTGGCTACGGCACTGGCGGAAGTGGGCGTCTCGTATGTCATCATCGACCAGGACCCAAACATAGTCAAAGCCGAACGGGCTAAGGGAACACCGATTATCTACGGTGACGCCTCTCGTCCGGAAGTGCTTCACCATGCAGCGGGCGATACCGCCAGAGTAGTGGCACTGACTGTATCTGATGCAAATACCGTTCTTCGCAGCGCAGAGCTGGCTAAGAGGATGAATCCGAACCTCCACATCGTTGCTCGAGCACGGTTCATGGAGGAGGTCAAACCACTCGTGGCTGTCGGTGCGCATCAAGTGATTCCGG
The DNA here is from genome assembly GCA_964436185.1 of uncultured Candidatus Obscuribacterales bacterium. GTDB lineage: Bacteria > Cyanobacteriota > Vampirovibrionia > Obscuribacterales > Obscuribacteraceae > CAYTDR01. The sequence goes on from CAYTDR010000831.1 coordinate 3,170, forward strand.
AAGAGCTGGTCGGCTCGCTGGAAATTCTTTCGCGAGTTCTGCAGCAATATCTCCTGCCTAACGAGGTGATTGATAAGTGCACGCAGAAGCTCAAGAACGAGCATGGAAAAAACTGGCAGATGCTTTTCGAGGCACATCATCCGGGTGCGGGCTTGCCCTGCATTCCGTGTGACCTCTCTGTGGAGGTTCGTCGGGTTGTCGCCGGCAGTTCGGTGGCCGACAAAGACCTGCTCAACTCCAACTTGCGACCAAAGACTGGTGTCACTGTCGTAGCCATTCAGAAAGCGGATGGCACTTTGACGCTCAATCCGAAGTGGAGCGACCGAATGCAAGTTGGGGACTCCGTTATCCTCCTTGGACAGCGTGAGCAACTTGCAGCGGCTGCAAGCTTCTTCACGGTAGCGGCAGTCGACACCTCGACCCAGGTCATCGCCCCCGTGGCCAACAATTTGCTGCCGGAAGAGAAGAGTGATGTTGCCACCGGTAGTGATGCCCATCCAAACAGCGTCGACGATTCACGAACCCGGGAAGGCATGCAGGAGCCCGGCGCCAATAGTGACGGTACGGAGGGCAGAGAAGAAACCTGAGGCGTGACGAATAAGAGTACAGACTCGGTCGTCACCACCGTATCTGAGTCAAACAAATGCGCGCCGGGATGGCACTAAGTGCCCCCCGGCGATGCATTTGTTCTCAATTTGCTCGATTTGCTGTTTGCTAGAGAGGATAATACTATTGGCAGTAACACGCTCTATTCTTTGCTGAGGAAAACCTCCTTGGTGGCCGAAAGGGGGATTGGAAGTGCTATGGGTGGTACCTCCGCTTGGTGTTTGCTAAGGATGTATTTGCTCGATTTGCCGATTGCTAGAGGATAAGAAAA
>CAYTDR010000832.1:0-4042 GCA_964436185.1 uncultured Candidatus Obscuribacterales bacterium
GAAGCCTGGACGGCGTTGGCTTCTTTGGTTCTCTCGAGCTTTTGTAGAACTTCCTTGTATTCGCCTAGCGCTTCCGTCAGCTTCGGCGCACCTAGAGCGGTCTCTGCATCATGCTCGGACGCTACTGCTACTTTGTATGCTTCGGCTGCAAGCGGGAGGATGTCGGCCTGCCGGGTGGCTTGTCCGATTTCGAGAGCAACTTTGATCGAGTCGGCTGATCCTTTTGATTTGGCAGACAGTGCCAGGGCTTGTTGGTAGCTGTCTTCAGCTTTTGATTTGTTGCCCTTCTTCAGGTAAGCCGCACCCAGTATGGATAGTGGTTTAACTCGATGCTCGCTTCCCGGTCCATAAAGCAAACCAAGGGCGCCGAGCGATCTTTCTGCCGTAGCTATCGCATCATCAGCCTTATCTTGCTGCAAATAAATCTTGCTCATCGCCGTGAGAATTCCCGGCACGGCAGCATCTTGTCCATGCCAATAAGCCTCACGAATATTCAACGACCCTTTGTAAGCAGCTAAAGCTTCATCTAGCTTTCCAGCATCAAGAGAGGTGGTCGCCTTTTTGTATAACTCCGAAGCCCTCGCGCTCTCCTTGATCATGACTTCCCTGCTCACGGTTGGACCTAAAGGAGTGGTCTTTCCTTTGGCATTCTTGTTGGCATTGCGAACAATTGGCTTAGGTGTGCCACTCGGGTGAGCAACTATTCCATCATTGCGAACGTAACTGGCTCCTGCCCCGCCACCACGAGCACCACTGCTCGCCGCTGCGGCATCGGCTCTGGACTTCGCTCGGCCTGCATACCTGGACACGTCACCCGCCTGAAAAAGCTGGTTTGCCGCTCCCGCCGCGTGTTTTGGATCGGGCTTGGGCATGGACCCGGCCAACGATGCGTATTCCATCATTCCCTGCCCGTTTGCTTTCTCAGGCCAGACGGAACTGACAACCCCAGTCGCAATCAGCGCAACAACGGACAGAGTTCGTACAGATTTCATCGTAGCCCACCTCTAAGTACACCATTCGATCATTATAACCGTCGTCACCGCGTCAGGCTTTGGCTGGAAGAGAAACAGTCCGGTTCGTTTCAATAGATTGCGTGACAACCCTTTGGCTGCGCGCTGTTCAAGAATGTATCGGAATTGGAACTTTCTTGACATTCTTTTTCAGCGGGCAGCGAACGGCCTGATTCACTTCCCAAAGCCAAATAAGGCGAGCGATACTTTTTCAACCGCCAGCTCAGCCCGTTGACCAACCAGGAGTTGGTCAGTTTACTGCGGACCTGCCCATCATGTCCGTAGGCATCAATGTTCGAGGCGAGACCGAAGGCACTCGTATCGTTATGGTATCGAATGCGGTGAGAATGGACGTGCAAAAATGGAGGACTGTTTGGCGGACGAGTTTTCAATTAACAGGCACAGGGAAAACTGAATATATCAGGCATCCTTGAATCGAATTACTTATCGTTGGTGACTAACCGGCAGTCATTCGCTGCCTGCACGAGCGTGGAAACATCAATTCCCAAGGAAAGCAAGTACTCGTAGCCTCAATGACTGCAAGGAGTGATACTAAGTGATAAAGTCGGCAATCGTTCCAATCATGATCTGCCTCTTGTGTTACGGCGTCTGGCTGATTTTGCAAGCCGGGCAGTTCAACGATAAATTCGCCAAGGCGAAAGACTGGCACACATTGGAAGGGCGCATTCTGGAACGTAGCGATGGTGTTCGTCCTCCCGGTATGTTCAATCCGCTTAGCTGGGCAAGAATCATAACCTGCCAACCGTACTTCAAGTTTTCCTACAAAATCAACGAAAAGCGCTACGAATGCGTGGATCGGCTTCCGCCCGTCCTCACACTGGTGCGGATTATGAACAGCTCAGATAATCAAGCAATGAAAGACTATGAGAACATCGACTACGAAGAAGCCAGCAAGTTACAAGCAGACTATTTGAGAAAGCACCCGGAAAAGATGAACTCACTCATGAAGCCGGATGGAAAACTCAATTTGTTGGCCATGTTCACTTACGATCAGAATGACGAAGAGATGGATTATTTGCGGCCCAAGGTGATGATCAAGTATCGTCCCTCAGACCCATCAGAAGCTGTAACTGAGAAAGACGAGATGAACGGCTACAAGACCCTAATCGGCTCCGGGGTCGCGTGTGTGATCATCGCCATTTTGGTTCCAGCGGCACTCTTCTATCATAGCTGGCTTACGAAACCAGCTCCCGAGACGGACCTTCAACTGTATGGTCGGTCGTCGATCAAGTATTGACGTTCTTAAATTGCGAGACTCAATGTCCACGCAATGCCGCAAATCTCCCGGACTGTGTTCAGACAGACTTCGGTTCCCCTTTCTGGTTCCACAAGAAATAGACAGGCAAACCGGACAGTATAATGAGCAGGCCTGCACCAGCGAAGGTCCAGTGCGAGCAGATTTGCCCGATCATGACAGCGACCGCTAATACTATATACAGTGCAGGAAGGACTGGATAGAACGGGACCTTGAACGGTCGCTCCATATCCTTTTCTTTCTTTCTCAGAATAAAAACCGCATAGACTGTCAAAACATAGAATAGTAGCGCGGCGAAAATGATGAACTCGAGCAACTGGCTGTAGGTCCCGGAAGTTGCAAGCACACACGACCAGACGCCCTGCAGCACTAGCCCGAACACCGGTACATTGGTGCGAGCGTGCAACTCTCCTGCTTTCTTGAAGAAGAGTCGATCGCGAGCCATAGCGTAGTACAACCGTGGACCGGAAAGGATCAATCCGTTGAGAGCTCCGAAGACCGAGATCATGATTGCCACTGCCATGATCTGCTGACCTACAGGTCCGAAAATCACTTCCAGAGCCGCCGTTCCAACACGATCGCTCGTCGCGAATTGGATACCGCGCTCGACGACAGTAGCACCGTCTTTGATACCGTTGAATGGCAGTAGAAGCATGTAAACAATATTGGTGAGGAAGTAGAGAATAGAGACAACTCCGGTTCCCATCACCAATGCGCGTGGCAATGTCTTGCTCGCATCCTTCACTTCTTCACCGGCAAAGGTAATGTTGTTCCAGGCATCCGAAGCAAAGAGAGGTCCGACCAGAGCTAGTGAGATTGCCAGCCCTAGCGACACACTGGAGAGCGCCTCGCCAGTCAAGGCCTTAGCGTTCCACCCATCGGCGAAGAAATTGCCGAAGTTCAAGGCCGCACCATGGTGACACTGAACAGCTGTCAGGCCAATCCCTATAAGAAGAAACAATGAGATCACTTTCACAATAGTGAAGCTAGTTTGGATAAGTTTCGCCAGGTGGATGCCAAGACAATTTATCCAAGTGAGAAGAATAATGAGAAGAAGCGCAATCAACTTTTCGCTTGTGAACTGCCACACGCCTACATCTAGAAGGATTGTCTCTTTGGACACCCAGGGCACGAAAACTCCGAGAAACTTGGCAAATGCAACGGCCACCGCGGCGTTGGTTCCACTTTGAATGACCATAAAAAGGGTCCATCCATAGAGAAAGCCGAAGAGCTTGCCGTACGCCTCTCTAAGGAAGACATATTGACCGCCTGCATGTGGATACATCGAGGCTAGCTCTCCGTAACAGGCGGCACCAGCAACGGTGAGGAAGCCTGACACAAGCCAGGTAACCAGGAACCATCCCGGTGATCCGACGTTTCTGGCCGTCTCGGCTGCCACGATGAAGATGCCTGATCCGATCATCGAACCCACGACTAGTGCCGTGGAGTCAAGTAGGCCCATCGCGCGGGTAAATTGCCCGCCTGTGGCGTTTTCAGACCTTATCTCGGTCATTTATCGATACTCCCTCTTTCTCTGAATACTCTCATGTAAGCGCAATACAGCATGGTGACGGAGACGGCTCCAACCTTACGCTTATGTCATCCAAACATGCACGCGATCGCATATACATCCTCTATGCCACCTGGCTTGACGTGCCGCTTTCCAGACAATACGATTTGCGATGATGGCGAAATGTTACATATAGAGTTCGCCCAGCATACACGACCCCAAACTCGACTACATATTCGCATGTCT
>CAYTDR010000833.1:0-4036 GCA_964436185.1 uncultured Candidatus Obscuribacterales bacterium
TTCGTGCACGGCTTGTTTGTGAGAGGAAAAATGCCGGAAGATTTTGAGTTGACTCCGCTGCAACTTGACCGTAATTCGTTGCTCAAGTGTGCACTGTCTAGCTGTGCACTACCGTCGTTTCCTCGGGAAAAATGTCTATTAGTCTCCTTTTCAGGCACCATCGACAAGACGAGTCCTTATGCGGGCGGCTATCCGCATATGCATGCGATGATTGGTAACGGTTTTGCTGCCTGCGATCCGGCAGCTCTTATTCTCGATCTCGCGGCGCTAGAGTACGAATCTGATGAAAGAATGTGCAGGCTTATCGATCAGAAGATTGTTACCAAACTGATCATCTCGGATCGCAATCGAAAGGGTTTAACCGATCTGGTCAAAGGTATTCTCTTCCTGGACCCTCAGCGGGAACTCTTCGAGACTCTGGCGGAAGCCATCAGCGCGTGCGATTCAGCATATGGTGAATACTTGCGGGCTGGTCGCAAGAGAATAATTGCCAACGATTTTTAGCTGACAATTCGTGAGTTTTAGTTCGATCAAACCGGTATATTTTCGCGCGCAGAGTCTTTCAAATTTGAGAAGTGCCGGGGCGACTGTGCGTTACGCTGAAACCACCGCATGCGAACTGTTTCCGCGGTGTTTCTGTAAGCGCTCTAAATCGACTCTTAGTTGGTGGGTTGTTTGGCAGTCGTTGACCAGGGGGGCGGCGGAGTTGTGCGGTCAGCAGGTAATTGGCTGACAATCTCCTCGCTGTATCCAAGTGCCTCAATCAACTGCTTAGCTCTGTCTGTAGCGTTCAATTCTATGGTGAGAGCATGATCGTCCGAAGGCAATTCGACCCACCTTCCATAACCAATTCCGACCGATCGATCGGCTACGATTTTCCGACTGACGAGCTGATAGTTAAATGGGCTCCACGAGCGCGTTTCCTCGTGGCGTTGTTGAAAGTCGGAAAGAGTAGCGGGAAAGGAATCGATGCGGCACTGAATTCCACTTAGGATGTGTAGCGGGCGCCACCATATATGCCACTTATCGTTTGTAAGTGTCACCTCAATTTGCGGTCGGCGCCTTTCTAGACTCGCAATCATAGCGAGGTCCAGCGGTAACGGTGCATCATGTAGTATGGAAGCATCGGTAAGATAGCGAATATCGTCTAGATCGACGAGTACGGTTCCATGGTTTGGTGGCAAATTCGGTGACACCATCATTGTTCCGATGCCCCGGATAGTTTGGAATCCAAGCGATGCCAGAAGGGCGTGAAGAGCACCGTTCGCGGACCAGCAAGTTCCTCCCGTGTTGTGAACTAGCCAGGCTTGAAAGAAATCCTCTGGTGTCGAACCTGGGAGCGGTCGAGGGTCGTTCGCGCTTAAATGGATGAGCTTTCTCAAATTGTCGAAGGGCACGTTTCGGCACCAGGCCTTGTAGACCTTGGTAAGACCTTCAATATCTATGGTTGGACGTTCGGCGAGACCCAGCTTATCTAAGACTCGGTCGGCTAATTCTGCGTCCAAAATCTGCTCGTGCACTGGCGCATCAAGTGACATTATGAACCTCGTTTAAGGTAGCAGCTTAATCATCTGCTCTGGAAGTCATAATAATACACTCTATGCGGTTTTCTTCTTTGAAAGCCGGGTTGCTACTGTACATATATGAACCTCATGTGCCGCTGAAGAAAGCACTGGCCTCAAGTATTGCAGTTAGGCTAAACCGTTTACCTGTCAGTACACGCACGCGTGATGAACTGCGTTCTCTGAGGTACACTTAGAGACTGTTCGGAATACATACAGGAACTGTCTGAATGCGCTGGCTTGGATTTCTTTTGATGTTTTGTTTGTTATGCCAACCTGTCCTCGCCAGGACACCTATTAAAGTAGTGGATCACGACTACCTGCAAAAGGCGAGTGCTGAGGTTTCGCATCAGCACTATAAAAGTGCCTATAAACATTTCAAAATAATGGCTCATGCTGGTTGTCCCTATTCACAATGCATTCTCGGGATCATGCATCTGAAGGGAGTGGGAGTAAGTCGGAACGACGGAAAAGCGTTCGGTTGGTTTCAAAAGTCCGCCAGTCAGGGATTCGCTGACGCGGAACGTTATGTAGGACATGCATACAACGAGGGGCTCGGCGTAGCTAAGAATCCACAGTTGGCTGAGAAGTATCTGGCTTCGGCTGCGCAGCATGGAATCGTCGAAGCAAAGGTAGAGCTGGCGCATTTGTTATCGCTGAGCAACATACCTGCAGATGTGGAGCGTGCCCGCAAGATGCTTAGCGCCACCGAAATTGCCGCAGGACGGTCGCTGAACCAAATTTCAGAAGAAGTTCAGTACTCGCCATACAGCATGTCGAACGACAATGCCTATATCGGTGGTATCAAATCAGGTATCAGTAACATTGCCAAATCGTGGAACGGTTACGCGGCAGTGGCAAGGTCGTTACAGAAAGTCTTAGGAAAAGCTGCCAGCGCCCACCCACTAGACAAGTAAGACGTAAAGCCTGTCGCTCTAATAGTGAACGACCTCGTACTTGATGCCCTCGGGATCTTTGAAGAAGACAGCATAGTAACCTGATGGGGTATATTCGGGATACTCCTGAGGAGGGCTGACAATCGAGGCGCCTATTGCCTTCAGATTATCGTGCAGGCTATCGACCTCGGCCCTAGACGACGCTTTGAATGCAAGATGATGTAGAGCGCCAGGTTTTCTTCGGTTTATGACATCGTCAGCGAAAACGCTTCTTGGAGATGTAATCGCAAAGCACAGCCTCGGGTGTTTCCACTCGACCACATGAAATTCGTGCTCTTCAATGATAGCGCTGCCTTGCTTTTGATTGTCGAAGCCGAGCAACGGGAGCAGCTTCTCATAGAATGGTACTGCGACATTCATATCTCTAACAGTGATTTGTATGTGATCGATGATCGGTTCCATAGAACTTTCGTTTAACTCCACTAATTCATGCTACGACTGGAACTCGATGTCATGGACGCCACCAAATATGAGGACTCTTCTTCAATCCATTGAGAGTGATTCCCACTGTGATCCTCAAATTCAGTGAGCGTTCAGACTCTTAGCAGACCGCGAAAGCCCCTCGCGGCATAGTACGAGGACGCACCGTTGTGATAAACGAAGACGTTGCCGTAGCGTCGATCGCAGAAAAGAGCGCCGCCGAGTTTTCGAATGTCGGATGGTGTTTTTACCCAGCTCGAAGTCTTCAAATCGAACTCTCCAAGTTTCTGCAACTCTCGATACTGTTCTTCCGTTAATAGCTCGATGCCCATGGAAGATGCCTGATCAATCACGCTATTTTCCGGCTTATGCTCTTTTCTCGAATCCAATGCATCGCGGTCGTAGCAGAGACTTCTGCGTTCTTTAGGACTCTCCGTTGAACAGTCAAAAAAAACGTACTCTCCCGTCTTCTGATCGTGACTAACAACATCCGGTTCGCCGCCAGTTCTCTCCATCTCATTGAGCGACCACAACTTTTCAGCATTACCTTCAAGCTTTGCTTGCACTTTGGCCCATTCAAGACCTTTATGGCGATTCTTGTATTTCTCAAAACGCGCTTTCAACGTTTTGAGGAGTTCTTCACTTTGTTTTGATGACAACTCTTTTTTAGTTTTGGTGGTGTTTTTCATCGCTTGTGGTCTCCTTGTCCTCTTCCAGTCTCCTGTAGGTGAGGTGAGGACTTGGTTTGATAGGAGTGGTTCGTCTGCAGGACATTTTATCTTCCTTCTAAAATAGAACATCCTTTTGTATCATATCGGCATCTTTCAAACACCCCCATTTCTGCAATCGATTACGAGATGCCTTTGTCTGATGTCAGTTTTGTTCGGATTAAACACTGACATTGTGGCGAGGATGGGAGATTGATGGAGTGGAAAAGCTGTCGACGCTTATTAACAACACCTTTCCATCCCGACTTGGGAGACGTATTTCCTTGTAGAATGCTAAAGTGCCGTAAAGCCGTTCCGATTGTTCCCTTAGGAGATTTTATGCGATTCCTGGCAATCTTCGTCGCAGTCCTATTGTCGAGTTCTGTCTGTG
>CAYTDR010000834.1:0-4035 GCA_964436185.1 uncultured Candidatus Obscuribacterales bacterium
AAATCTTACGGTCAGTTGTCACGCTAATCAAGTAGATACTAATAAACGTCAAACAACCCAGCTGTTGAGAGGATTCTCGGCAGCTGGCCAGTCACGGTTCAAAATCCCCCAATCGACTAAGCGCTAACCAGCTCAGGATATCAGACCCCATACCGCCCTAACATCACCAGGTCTTGAAGCGCGAATCTGGCGCTGCCGGAAGGAATGAGATAATCTTCTCCAACCGTTCGGCACAGGGTCAAGTTGTCGAACCAGAGAAGAGCATCACCGGGATGCCTGCCATCTCATCGAGCCGGCAGGACTCCGCCGGCAGGCATTCACGCAGAAGGAAGGCACAGGCATGACGAGCTTCAGGACTGAATTGGAAAAAGAGTTGAACAACGCCGACAGCAAAACGTTCGCATCATATCTGATGGAACGAGCCATCGATATGGCCTTCATCGAGGACCTGGGTCCGGCGGGGCAGGACATAACTACGGACTCTATCGTCAACTCAGACCTCATGGCAGAAGCAGCAATCATATTGAAGCAACCGGCAGTGGTGGCTGGTTTGGAGATCGTTTCAACAGTGATGAAACGATGCGATGAAAGGGTTCAACTGACAAACCTGATTGAAGACGGTGAAGCTGTACAAGCAGTGCCATGCACGATAATGGAGGTGCGTGGTCCGGCCGGTGCGATTCTGAAGGGAGAACGTCTCTCGCTTAACATCCTTCAACGCATGTGCGCAGTGGCCACCGTCACACAGACATTCGTCAGCAAAGCAAAACCGCTGGGCATCGCGATTCTCGATACTCGAAAAACGACCCCATGCATGCGTGCGTTCGAAAAATATGCAGTACGAATTGCCGGCGGCACGAATCACCGCTTCGGTCTATTCGATCACGTATTGATCAAGGAGAACCACATTCGCGCTGCCGGTTCGATCACCAGGGCCGTAGCCGCTGTCAGAAGCCACTCCGCCGGTAAGGATCGTGCTATCCAGGTGGAAGTGGAGACTCTCGATGAACTTCAGGAGGCGATAGATTGCAATGTTGAATCCGTACTTCTGGACAATATGTCACCTGATATGGTGCGCCAGTCTATTCAGCTATTGCAAGGTCGAGCCAAGCTCGAGGTTTCAGGCGGTATTTCCCTGAACAATGTTGACAACTATCTGATCGCTGGAGTTGATCGAATATCCATCGGTGCGCTCACCCACTCTGCACCGGCCGTAGACATCAGCCTGGAATTGAAACTGCTTTGATGATGAGCCAAAAAAACCTCGAGATCCGCAACCGGTGCTGGTTCAAGCCCCCAAGGGTTGATATCGCAGTCCGAGGATCACACACTCTCGAAGAGTGAGCCTTCCAGCATGCTCAAAACACTAGCGAATACACGAGGAAATACCTGCTTCGTCACATCATCGCCGACCCATTACCAGCATCAGAGTACAAACTCTTCATGAATCCGGTCGAGCTATGAGCAGTGGAATGAGTTCTACTGAATCTCAATCCGAATAAAAGGCGATATAATTCGAACGCTTTTTACTTTAAAGCATGTGAAACCATTCTAAGCGAGACGACCGACAAATAGACGGCCGGGACATCAACCAGTTTTGACTCCTGATGCCGAAGACTCTGACAGCGCAAGGATTGCTCGGGACCCTGAGGTCGTGCTTTCCAGCTAGCGGATTCAATCCGGTCGGTCCAAAAGGAGCGCTCCAGTGACAACCGATATCGCCCGATACATAGACCATACACTTCTAGCCCCGCACGCAACCACGTCCGATGTTATAAAACTTTGTAAGGAGGCTGCGGAAAACAACTTTTACGCCGTTTGCGTCAATCCAATCTTTATCGCTGCGGCAAGAAGAGAACTCATTGGATCGAAGGTTCAGATTGCGACAGTGGTTGGCTTTCCGCTAGGCGCAACCTGGACGGAGACAAAGGTCTTCGAGACGAAAAATGCAATCGAAATGGGTGCTGATGAAATCGACATGGTGATCAACATCGGCATGTTGAAAGAAGGCAGCCGAGATTTCATCGAAGAAGAGATCTCGGCAATTGTGAAGGCAGCCAGCGATGTACCAGTCAAAGTAATCATCGAATGCGACCTGTTGACCAACGAAGAGAAGGTCGCGGCCACCGAGGCCTGCATCAAGGCTGGTGCTTTTATGGTAAAAACGTCTACAGGGTTCGTCAAAGACGGCAAGGGAGCAACGGTGGAAGACGTAACGCTCATGCGGGAGACCATCGGATCGGCGAAACTTGGTATCAAAGCAAGTGCTGGAATTCGCGACTACAAGCAAGCAAAAGCATTGATTGACGCTGGCGCCACCAGATTGGGCACCTCGGCCGGTGTGTCGATCATCAAAGGGGTTGAAGCCAGTGCTTCGTATTAGGAACAGCTATAAAAGGACGAGACAGCAAGAGTCAGGGAGCGGGAAATTGAGTAAGAAGAAGCAAAAACAGAAATTGGCATGGGTATCGACTCTGACGGCGATTGCCATGTTTGCCACTTTGCCGGCGATGGCAGCAGAGGACGACGCTAGGTTCGACCAAGTGATGAGCAAGGCAGAAGGTCTGTATCATAAGATGCAACTGAAGCCCGCAGCCGACCTGTTTCGCGAAGCGATCCGGATGAGACCGGACGAACCCAGAGCGCACCAAAGACTGGGAGCGATTCTGGCTGCTGAAAACGACTATGAAACCGCCATTCTCGAGTCTAAGCAGGCGTTAAAACTCGATAGCAAATGCTTTCTAGCACACGTTATTCTCGGTCAGGTTTATGCCAACCAAAACAAAATGGAGCAGGCACGGGTCGAATTCGTCAAAGCTGTGGAGCTCAAGCCCACTAGTTTTCGTTCGTACCTCGATCTGGGAGTGGCTTGCACTCGCCTGGACAAAACAGACGAAGCAATCGCTGCCTTCAAGAAAGCATCCGAGCTGAAACCGGATCATGCCGCTCCCCAACTGAATCTCGGCGTTCTCTATCAATCGAAAGGCGAATTCGCCAAAGCGGTTGAGGCCGAGAAGAAAGCTATTCAAATCAATCCGAAAATCACCGAAGCTCACATAAACCTGGGCAACGTCTATGCCGACCAGGGACACGTAGACGAGGCGATGCAAGCATTCCAGGGAGCCTTGAAGAACGATCCCAAACATCCTTATGCGATCAGCGGATATGGTTGGATGATGGCAGAGAAGGGTCGATACGATGAAGCCATAAAAGCGCAAAACAAAGCTCTCAAGATTTTTCCTGGTTTTGCAGTAGCCCGATGCCGTCTGGCTTCCGCTCTTGCAGAACAAGGCAAACAAACTGAAGCCGAGCAGGAGTTCAAAAAGTGCGCCGATGGCAAAGGCGCTAGCCCGCTGGCAATGGTGGAGTATGGAAAGTTCTTGCAAAAGTCCGGAAGAAAGGACGAAGCAAAAAATATGTATCAGAGCGCTTTGAAGCAGCAGCCTGAGCTGAAACCAGCTAAGGAAGCTCTGGCACAGCTTTCCATGTCCAAGTAGTTCAACTTGTCAGAAAAAAACATACTCGGGCGCTGGGACTCAGTCGCCATCGGTGTCGGCATAGTCATCGGTGTCGGCATATTTCGTGTCCCTGCAGAAGTTTGCCACCACTTACAATCTGGTCCGCTGATCCTGCTTACCTGGTTTCTCGGTGGTGTCATCTCACTCCTTGGAGCACTCTGTTATGCGGAGCTCGCCGCTCGCTATCCGCATAGTGGCGGCGACTATACCTATCTGAAAGAAGCTTATGGAAAGGTGACCGCCTTTCTGTTCGCCTGGTCGGAACTTCTCATTACGAGAACTGGCTCGGTGGCTGCCATTGCGCTCATGTTCGGAGAGTACTCAAGCTCGCTTATGAGCATAGGCGAAGGCTACACTAAACCACTCGCCATCGGGATCGTCATCGTCTTCGCCTTGACCAATCTGCTTGGACTAAAGGAAAGCAGCCGCCTGCAAAACTTTCTCACAGTGACGAAAGTGCTGACCTTCGTAATCACGTTAATAGCCGGTTTTTGCCTCCTCGGCAGTCCGGCAGCCC
>CAYTDR010000835.1:0-4031 GCA_964436185.1 uncultured Candidatus Obscuribacterales bacterium
ACGGATGACCGGATACTTGACCGGGCCATTGGTGCTGGTCGCCCAGAGGTTCATGTCATCGATCGCCCGCGGGCTGCGCGGCCACCGGATCGTACCGCCATGAGGATGGTGGCTGTGGAACACTTCCGATCCACCGTGCACCAGGCGGAACTTGGCCGGGTCTCCGATGTAGGAGCGAGGAATCGTCGGCGACGGATCGCCGAACGTATAAGAGCTGTAGCCCATCGACTCATCTTCGAACCCGAAATACTCGTGCTGCACATGCATGTTGTTGATGCCGAACGGCTCGCTGCGATAGTTGATCGCGCGGCCACCGGGACGATAGGCGTCCGTCAGCGGATCGCGCTGCGGGAGGAAGTCACCCTTCTTATTCAAAGGACGGAAGGCTTCGTCGCCGACTTCGTGGTAGTAGAGCACGAACTCACGGAAGTCCGGGCCTGTCCCGTTCTTGATCATGACCTGCCAGCCGCTCGCGGCCGGGGTCGCGTCGCCGCTGCCGAGCGCTTCCCAATAGGAAGAGGTATTAACACCAAGATGTGCTTGCATAGATGACCACGAAGACCACCGCATGCTTTCAAATTTTGAGTGCAACACGAGAATGTGCCATCAGCTGCTAACCGGCATGAATAAACGAGGTCAGCATCGGTTTGGCTTTTCACAATTCCTGTGACATTGCTTTCCGTTACTTCGCTGAAAAGCTGAAAGGTTTCTTTCTTCAGCATACCCAGAGCCTTCTTTAGTCGCTCTTTGTCGAAACTACCGTTCAAATGCCCGATGAAACCCGAAAAATCTACAGGATCGGATTCGCAAAACTGCTTTTTGTGCCCTTCCAAGTGATGGTTAATGCCGTTGCCTTTCCAGGTCAGTTGCTTCAATATGCGCAGGCTGTCGCTTGGAAGTTTTGTCAGTTCATCGTATTTGGCACTTAAAAAACTGGATGGATTCAGGTGCTCTGTTTTAGAGATCATCGATAAATCCGCACTTCGCAGGTCTGACTTCGAAAGGCTAACCTTGCTCAAATCCACATCTCTGAAGATTGTCCTTTTCAGGTTCGCATAGTCCAACGTAGCACTATCCATAGTGGCACCGGTGAAGTTTGCGCCCTCCGCCTTCGCGTCCGAGAGCAAGGCGCTGTGGAGATTCGCACTCACGAATATTGCATTGGCTAGCTGCATGCTTTCCATTCTGGCATTATTCAAGTTGGCGCCCGTGAAGTTTGCGCCTTTCGCCGTAGCGAAATTGAGGCGAGCCTTTTGCAGACTCGCATCTATAAAGGATGAACCAGTCAGGTCAGCATGCTCGAAATTGACATTGTCGAGGCAAGCACGATCGAAGTTGCAATTTTTAAGGTTGAGCCCACGTAAGGAGGCACCGCTGAGATTCATGTCACACAAGGGTATGTCCATAAAATTCAACGGTTTCAACTCTTCAAACGGACGTTCAAGAAGTTGGCGCATGCCGGCTTCACCGAGAAGAAGGACCGAACGCTTCAACTCTTCTCCCCTGAAATGATAAGGGTCAGACTTAAGTGGTGTAACGTCAGTATCAAATGCCTCGCTAAAGGCAAGTTGAGTGAGTCTATAAAGTTCTGAATCTGTACCTTGAGCTCGTTCTTGCCGCCATTCAAGGTCGCTGGGGTCTCGGTAGCCAGCGTCTCCAATAGTCTTAACGATGATCGAACTAATCAAAATTTCTCTAGTACCAAACTGTTCCTTCATGAAATGAAACCCAGCAGAAACGTCGAGAGGACAATCATCGGGACAACATTCAAAAACGGGCGCTGTCGACTCCAAAACGGCTTTCGACCGCACATGCACGTATTGACGTTCTCCGGTCCCCTCCGCTTTGAACCCCAGTCTCATACGTAACTCGACTTCATGAAGTATGCCGTCCTTTTTTGTCCAGATGCTAGCCATGAACTTGACGCGGGTGTTGTCCAACTGAGCGCTAAGTGCTTTTGCGTGCGTGTTGGCGATTGATTGCATTTTCGTCTCAGGATTGCTTAGGGTCCGACTATCGATATTCCCAATTTCCAATTTTCGCCATCTTCTCGGGTGGATAATAGCCAAACCTTTTTCAGCAGACCATTCGAGCAGCTGATTCTCTAATTGTCGAGAAATATCGTATTCGTGTCGCAAAAGAGCGTGGAACATTCTAGAATTCCGCATGGAACGTAATGAGGATGCTAAACGATGATGCAAGTTCTGAAGGACGAATTCCGCGGGCTAACCAACAATGAAGCGTACGAACATGCCTTCAATAAAAGACTTCTGCGCCCGAACCCGAATCTCACTGGACACTTTCTTGGAAATACGCAACGCGAAGATTTTTTGCCTCACTTGCGTTCACTTCTGAAGAACCTTCCAAAACAAGCGCAGATTTTCGACTTTGGTGCTGGTGCCGGTGAAATTGTTGACCTTGCTCTAAGGGAGGTGGAAAGCGCGACAATCAATATTGAAGAACCAAATCCATTGCTGTTAGCACAGTATATAGAACGCGTGTCGAACTCTGGCAATCTGTCTCTTGGCATACTGCATACCGGTCCGCTTCAGGACTACTATGATTCTGCGAATGTCGAGACTGCCCGTCCATCAGTACAGCAAGATTTGGCGCTTGCTATTCACATGATTTACCACCTTACAAATTTTGAGCATGAGAAAATAGATCCAGACGCGGACATAGAACGAGCGATTAGCACAATGTATTCCTTTCTAAAACCAGGCGGCGTCTTGTTCCTGGTTTTCGCCAACCAACTCCTATCAACCACCGGTCAAGCTAGTCGCTATTACTTTCAACGAAAGAACGACATGAGAACGGTTCGGAATCTTGAACGCATCAGTGAAAGTCGCGATAGATTGCTTCGTGAAGGTTCAATAGAAACTCATCTCCAGGCGGCTTTCACTGACAGTAGAGCTGTGGTCGACAGCACGGTGACTGATAGCTACATTTACGGAGAGACAAGAGAGGACATCGTTGCGATGTGCCTGACTGGAGAATTAGGAGAAGCAAACGATGCTCCGTTCAACACGGAGAAATTAGAGATTCTCGCCGATTTTATAAATGAACACGAGAACGAAATCGGACTGACTAAGGAAGAACGAGAGCTCCCTCAAAAGGGCATGATTCGTGCCAATCAACCACAAGTAATTGTTCTGATACAACGGCAAAGCCCTTAAATGGCTCGCTGGCTGTGCATATTTCATAAATAGTGCAACCTAGCAATAAATATCTGACCGGGCATCAGCTACAAAGCCCAATCATTGTTCAGGGTTCCTATAGTTAGGGCTTCCGAGAACATCGCCGCTTTCTGTCAGGCTCTGTGTTTCGCTGGCACTCAACATTTTTTTGGCACTTGCACATCGCGTTGTGACCAAACCATCAATAACAAACTTTAGTGGCCCACCACCACAGACGGTGCTATACCAAAAATCCCCGCGTACACACTAATTCGCGTCTCCGGGTCTACTTGATGGAAGTACTTTAGAAGCAACGGGTCTCGACGGATTGACGCAATTTGCGCACCCGTTCCCAGTCATAATCGCTGTGGTTGGCAATCGGCGCGCCTCTGCGACCAGATGTTCACCGTCAGCGGTCATGTAGATGTTGCTGCTTTCGTTGAAGTTTAAATTTTGTGGTGGCGCTCAATCCGGGATCGACGGCGACACGTTCGTCAAAGACAAAGCATTCGCCAAGCCAGTGTGTGCCACCGACCTTCTCGAAGTATTTCAATATGCCACCATCCAATTGAAACGCATGATCGATTCCACGCTCTCCCATATAAAGCAAAGCTTTCTCACATCGAATGCCGCCAGTGCAAAAAGAAACGAAGGTTTTATCTTGCCAGACACCCCCTGGGAATCGACTGTGGGAACCGCTCGAAAGGGCATTATCAAGCGCTGATAAATGCTTCTGGAATTTCATGATGATCGCGCGGACAGGCGTACCGTTTATCCCAACGGCGTATATGCGGACTGACTTATACCGCAATAAAATCGCTGAGAAGTTGCTGGAAACGGATTTCACGCATATTT
>CAYTDR010000836.1:0-4027 GCA_964436185.1 uncultured Candidatus Obscuribacterales bacterium
ACTCGTGTATTTCAAGAAGTTAGGGATTTCAATTCGAAACACAAGGACAATCCAACCTCAGTTTTCCAAGGACTTGCGCAACCTGCTGAAGCAGAGAAATTGCTAAATGGATACGAATTGAAAAAGTCACGTGACATTGACTGGGAGCAGCAATTTTCCAGAGCGCTCCATTCATTTCAAGAAAACCAGATAATCATTCTGGTAGACGACAAGCAAGCAGAAACATTAGACGACGAGATCCAGTTGCGCGCAAACTCTGTCGTGACGTTCTTACGATTGACTCCACTTGTTGGAGGATGATCGACGCCGGAGATGGAGACAGGATTTCTGTCTAGCAGTTCTCGCGGAACATTCCTCTCACGCCGGACGGATCGGCGAGGAAACCAAAGCGTCTGTAGAAGCCATCTGTCCCCGGATCGGCATACAAAGTCACCAGTGGAATGCCACTAATGTCGAGCTCTTTGAGAAGCTCTTCCATTACCAGCCGACCAACACCACATCCCTGATAAGAGGGACGAACAACCATATCCCAAATCGTGGCATTGAAAACTTTGTCGCCTGTTGCACGCGCGAATCCAACTAACAACGCCCCGTCCCAAATAGAGACCACAGCTACGCTGTTTTCAAGGGCCCGGCTGATAAGCTCAGGTTCCCGCCGACTCCAGCCAACGGAGGCACAGATATCCTGAACAGCATCCGGCGGCAAAGCACGTTCATGGCGCACCACGAGCCCATCGGGCAACGGATCTTTCGACTGATCAGATTTTTTCCAGATTCCCGATAGGACCATCGTTTACAACCATCTCCAGTGTCGCAACCGTCTCTACATGGTAAGTTTGCGGAAACAGGTCAAAAGGTTTTACTCGTTTAACTTTATACCCAAGATGTACAGTCTTCCCTTCACGGGTGAGCATAAGTCCATCCTGCAATATTCTCAGATCTCTGGCAAGAGTGGATGGGTTGCAGCTTACATAAATCACATACTTTGGTGACAACTTTAGAAGCGCCTCCAATACCTCCGGACCGCACCCTTTCCTTGGCGGGTCAAGAACGACGCCATCGCAAGACAGCCCTTCATCAACCATTTCAGCCAGAACCTTCTCTGATGTACCAAGTCGAAACTCGACATTGTTGATACCATTCAAATCCAGGTTGGTTAGCCCGTCTTGCACCGCACTTTCATTAACCTCAATGGCGATTACCCGCTCTGCTTGAAAAGAAATCCACTGGGCTATCGAACCGACGCCAGCGTATGCGTCTATCAAAGTCGGCTGTCTTACCCCTCCCGCCAAAATTTCAATTTGAGTGTAAACCTCGTCAAGCATAAGACCAGCCTGCTCTGTGTTTACTTGAAAGAAACTGTCCGGTGAGAGTTCGAAGCGCAAGCCTTCTTTAAGCGCGGGGTTAACATCGGTCAGACGTGAGCGGAGTGTCTCCTCAATTTGGGGTTTTCCTGCCACGCAAACAGTTTCATCACCCATAATTTTGTTGCCCGGTTCATCGTTAAAGTTAAGACAAACACCGGCGATAAATGGAAGAGCACCCATAAGCTCCACTGCGATTGCATCGAAAACTGACGCCAAGCCACCAGACACAGCAGACTCATCCTTGAAGTTGACTACTAGAGTCAAGAGCACCGAGCCGTTTGACATACTCTGCCGGGCGCAGATGTGCCGCACGAGGCCGGACTGGTTCTTCTCGTCATAGGCGGTTAAGCGATAGCGTTGCAGCACTTCCTTAACCATCTTGAGAACCTGATCGAGCCTTTCCGGTTGGACCGGACAAGAATCTATATCCACCAGTTCGTGCGAATTTTTCTTGAAGTAACCGGCTGAGATACTGCTCTTTTTCCCACGGCGAACAGGATATTGGACCTTATTTCTGTACCGCGTGACTGCGTCTGCACCAGTGACTTCTTCTACAGAAATATCATTTAGCCGGCCCACGTGTACAAGCGCCTGACGTACGAGTTCTCTCTTTGCCTCGAGCTGGCTAGTGTATGTGAGATGCTGCCAGTGACAACCACCACAACGATCGAAAACAGGACAAACTGCCTCTGTTCTATCGACGGATGGCTCAATCACATTTAAGAGTTTCGCCAACGCAAACGATTTACGAACATCGTAAATCTCTGCCTCAATCAGATCACCGGCGCAAGCCCCCTCGATGAAAACAGGAAAACCATCGTGCTTGGCTACACCTTCGCCTGTCGTTCCATACGACAAAACCCGGAGAGTCCTTCGCTCACCCCGACTGAACGGTTGAATGTTTTTGAGCTTCGCCGTTTTCCTGCACCTTGTTGTAGCTGATCTACCAGCTAATAGTCGAACTTACACACCGTATTCTACCAGCCGCATGCGAAAATCCTCGCCGTTCATACCGACGATGGGTAGCACCGCCGGCGGAGGCTGGAATTTCCAAACTCGGAAAATTAGTATTGCATATCCGACCCCACCATGCTATACATACGTATGGTTCACCAATATACAGCACGACCTGCCAGGCAGCAGCCTGTGCCGGAATAAGCTTGTGCTTTGGAAAAAATTTCTTCTTCAAAGGGAGGAACCATCTGAAGCACGGTTTGGACGACCGGGATTGGGTGCTGGAAGATGCTGGTTAAAGCCATCCTGCTTAATCCCAGGAAGATTGCGCTTAAGCCCAGGAATCTCCCTTTCTTGAGGACGGACAGGCTGTCAATGTCTTATGATTCATTTCATATGACGAGACGACTTGCGCGGAAGGCAAGATGTACCGGCAGTGGAATAGACCAAGCAGTCTCGTTCCGGAGGCATCAGATGACAATCGACCTCATCCATGTCTCGGACATACACTTCGGCTCAGGCGAGTCGCACGGCAGAATTAATCCCGAAACGGGTCTAAACATTAGATTCGAAGACTTTGTTCTCGCTCTCGAGAAAACTGTTAACTACGCCATTGAACACAATATCGACGTTTTTTTATTCTCCGGCGATGCTTATAGAAATGCCTGTCCTGAGCCAATTTATCAAAAGATGCTGGCAAGGGAATTAAAGCGACTTTGCGACCATGACATCAAAATCATTCTTGTGGTCGGTAACCACGATCAGATCTTCAAATCCACGGAAAGCCATGCCATGTCAGTCTTCCAGAGCCTGCGAATCCCTGGCATGACAATTGTAGACCGACCCATTCAGCAGAAGATTGCAACCAAAAACGGTGCCTTTCAGCTCGTCGGACTCCCGCACATCACCAAGCACAATTTGATGACTATTTCAAAGTATGCTGATTTTCAGGCTTCGCAGATTGATGATGTTCTCGTTGGTCACGTACAAGACATGTTGAGGTCACATTTCGAGGAGCTGGATGCAACACTGCCGACGGTGGCAACAGCGCATATGAGTCTTGATAGAGCCGTGGCCGGAATTGAACAGGATCTGCTGATTGGATACACGCTGACATTTCCAGCCGAAATGTTCATCGACCCAAGAGTTGATTATGTAGCCATGGGTCACATTCATAAGTATCAGGTCATCCGAGAGGAGAACCCTGCCATAGTCTATGCAGGCAGTCTAGAGCGAGTTGATTTTGGCGAAGCGCATGAGGACAAAGGTTTTGTGCATGTTCGTCTATCCCGAGGAAAGACAGAGTTTAAATTTCACTCGATTCAACCTCGACCTTTCATCACTGTCGACGCGGATCTAACCAAATCGTCAACGCCTACTGAAACTCTAATCAAAAAAGTAAAAGAAAAATTCACGCCTGGCTGCGTACTGCGAATTCGGTACCGAATCGATCAATCGAGGCTGGACGAGGTTTCAGATAAAGACGTTCTGGCGGCAACCGAAGGTTGCCTATCCGTCCGCTTAGTACCAGATATAATACCGCTGCAAGACAGAGCCCGCTTACCTCAAATCACGGAAACTGCAGTTGTCTCTCCCGTCAAGGCTCTATCCACCTATCTGGACGAAGTAGCACCGGATAAGAAGGAACGCCTTCTCAATCGCGCCATTAAGTTAATGGAAGAGATGGCAGACGAGTCTGATTAACG
>CAYTDR010000837.1:0-4025 GCA_964436185.1 uncultured Candidatus Obscuribacterales bacterium
GGGGAGGTTGTATCTACCTGTGCATTTCCATATTGCGAGGGTCTGCTCAGATACACCGAGATAAGCAGCTGCTTCTCTACGTGTGAGAAGCTCGGAGCGCACGGACGCAGCTCCATAGGGAGTTTCTTGTGTCATATAGATTTTTTCCTTTTGGGTTGAGTCACTCGCCTGCAATTTTGTGACGCGCGGGCGAAGACTAATTTTGAAAACTTGAAGAATCGGCTTCGCTTTTCAGCGAGCAAACAATAAGCGGGAGAGATCAGTACTGCTGATCAGGAGTGTTGATTAATCGCTCTTGAGTGATTTTCCTTTTTCAGTTTGGTCCGGCTTGCTACCGTCACCTGCCAGGCGTTGGAAACGAAACCAGAGATAAAAGAAGATTTGTGAGACGCTGCAATAAAAGGTACAGCAGAAAAATAAGCAGGAAGAAAGATCAGTTACTGATCATTTAAACGGTAGGTCGCGCATTAGCGGCAATCGCTACCGTTTGTAGTCGACGATACTAGTATATCTTTGTTCCCGGACTTCTCGGAATAGGGAACGGGACAGCTTGACTACGGGGTAAACCCTAGGTTTGCCGCCCTCTATAAAGGAACGGCAAAAGGAAGGAAAGCAGGAGAACACTGGTAAGCATTCTCCTGCGAATCGGTTACTCCAGATCGCTCAATTCCATAAATGAGGACTGTGCTCTCGGATACTTTGGAGACCATTAGAGCTGACGATAATGTGGTCAATTAGCTTTACGCCAAGCAAGTCGCCTGCTTTGATGAGCGTCTCAGTGGTTTCCAAATCTTCTCGGCTGGGTGTCAACGATCCGCCCGGATGATTGTGCGCGACAATCAGTGCATGCGAATTCGCGATCAACGCGCCTTTAAATACTTCACGTGGATGTACTAGGGATGCGGAAAGGCTGCCGTGACTGATCACCTGATAATTGCAAATCGTGTTGGTGGCCGAGAGATGGAAGGCTATGAAATACTCTTCCGAGTAATGACGAAGAGGTTCAACGAATTTCTGTAAGTCGTCTGGACAGTTGACTGGAAGCGGGTTTGCTCCAGGTTCTTTTATGAGTGCCAAGCGCATTTCAGGGACAATGTATTTCAGATGTTTTTTTAGTCTTCTGCTGTTCATAGTTAAACCTCCGGTTATGCTGCGGCTTTCGCCTACGCAAATCGAGGTACGGGGGCGGCTCTGCGAGTCAAGCGGCAGAGTTTTGGTGTGGCTCTTAGATTGATTGAGTTGCGCTTGACGCGCGGTGGCGCTGCTCCCGTATAATCGGCGAAAAGAAAGACCCCTGATTGCAGTTGAGACCGTTCGGCTATGAGATAGGAAGGCTCCAGATATGTTTGCTAGTAACATGCGACAAGTGCGGGGCGGTGGCAAGTACCTGCCAGTCTGGCAGCGGCGCTAAGGAAGTTTTGGACAAACGCCAATCCTTGCGACAATCGCGATCAACGCAGTCAAACATGCAGTATTTCGGACACGATGCGAGTGGTTCTTCTCTCGTCCCAGAATAACCTGCAGGGACGGTGATTACGTTTCGCTACACTCCATCAAAAAAGATTCAATAGCCTTCCTCAATGCATCAAAATCGCAATTATGTTCAGAACAGAATTGATCTATGCACATGTAACCGTCAGCTCCAAAAGTCTCGGAAGCTTTTTTCATACTCGCATCCAGCTGTCGAGCAAGTTGTGTTCTTCGACCGCAGAAGCAAAGGAGAGGAATGTGAGCATAACTGCCGTCGTGCTTGATACGGCGGACAAACTCAAAGACGCTTCCTTGTTCTAGATGCACTCTAGCGATAATTAAATCAATCGCGTTTTCTTGCAGGATGGCGATAGCTTCGCTTTCATCACGAACAAAGAAAAGTTCATGATATTGCACAAGACTGTTTTTGAATGCGTGCAGTTGGCCGGGGCGTTCTTGAAAGATCAAAATCTTAGCCATCCAATGCCTCCTGCGGTTCGTCCTATCCCTATTCAGTTTAAAGCAAGTTCGCTATTCGCGCGTCTCCCTGCAGGACACAAGATAAGGCGTTTCACGCATTCGCTGCCTAAGGCTTCTGCAACTCCGGCTTCCACTCATCAAGAATGGCACCTTCAACCGGGCAAGCCGACAGGCAAGCACCACAATCAATGCAAGTGGCATCGTCGATCCAGGGGTATTTCGTGCCTTTGGCATTGGTCTTTCCGTCGGCCCAATGAATGCATTCCACTGGACATACAGGAACACAATCGCCTACGCCTTCGCAAACATCAGTGACTATTGTGTAAGACATAATGGATCTCCTTTCCTATTTCTGTCGCTTCTTCTTGGGAGCGTTTGGGAAAAAACACAAAGGGTCGTCAGTCGGCCCTTCCAGCAACTCACTAATCGTCGTTTGTGCGAATGCCGATTCGATTAGTCCGACGGCATCATCAAGTCGCTTATGGAGCGGACACAAATTGCTGCTGTGAATATCAAGGCCAAGAGGACAAGTCTCGATCCGCTCAATCGGGTCAACTGCATTGATGACATCAAGGATTGTAATTTCACCGGGATCTTTCAACAGTGAAAATCCTCCTCCGAGCCCCCGCTGGGATTGCACTATGCGCGCTTTGATCAGCGGCTGCAGTACCTTTGAGAGGTACGGAGCCGGAACATGAGTGACCTTGGCAATCTGGTCGGTCGTATAAGCCGTGTCAGCATTCTTAGACAGAAAAACTACTGCCCGCAAAGCATATTCGGCTGTTTGTGAAATCATTGTTTTATTCTAGCCTTTCTCCTTAATGAATCGCGCCCTGTACATTCAACTATTGTTTCCTTCTGGAGCCAGATATCCAGATATTGATATCCAGTTTAACTCCTGCTAGCATGATTTGGCAAAGTTCGTGTCTATCAATTTGCTTTTATAGGAGGCGTTATGTCCTGGAGATGGAAGCTGTCAGTGCTTTTCGTTTTGATAGCGGGATTTTCGACGCTTATCTTCATGGGACATGAAACAACCGACCAGGCACCGCCCGTCCCTGATCGGATCGTTGATTCGGCGGGCAAAGTTCTGTTTCTCGGCAGCGACATAATGGCCGGGCAAGGCGTTTTTCAAAAATATGGACTGATGGATGTAGGGTCTTTCTTCGGGCATGGAGCTTATAACGGACCTGATTTCTCCGCAGACTATTTGCATCGAGAGGCGGTGATCTCACTCGATCGATTGGCTCAGGAAAAATTTGGCAAGCCCTATACTCAACTTGATACAGGATCGCAAGGCGATGTAAGCGGACAGATCAAAGAAGAGTTTAAGAAAAACAGGTACGATCCCAAAACACAAACACTAACTTTTACGGACCATCAGGCAACGGCGTATCAACAACTGACCCCACACTATGATACCGAATTTGGTGCGGGTGGTAACTTGCCCCTTCCAGTGGATTACATCAAAGATCCAACCGAAAGACTTCAGCTCAGCCGTTTTTTCGCCTGGGGGGCATGGGTATGTTCCACCAATCGCCCCGGCAAAGACTACACTTTCACCAATAACTGGCCGCCGGAAGAACTGGTTGGTAACACTCCAAACTGGCAAATTTTCTTTTGGAGCGCAATGAGTTTGATAATGCTAATTGGCGGTATTGGACTCACACAGTTCCTTCTCAGCGCCTTTCCCAACCTCGGTTGGGCACCGGATGGAACAGGCATGATAGACAACGTAAAATCGTATAAACCATTCAGATCGCAAACTTCCATCTATCCTTATTTCGTAGTCGTTGTATTGCTGTTTTTCTTTCAGACTGCGTTCGGGGTTGTCACTGCGCACTACATAGTCGAACAAGGTTTCTACGGTTTCGACATTCGCAATATCTTCCCGTATAGCATCACTCGGAGCTGGCACCTGCAATTGTCGATCTTCTGGATTGCAACTGCATGGCTGGCAGGCGGTATGTTTATTGCTCCGATGCTTTCAAAGCATGAACCAAAAGGGCAGCACTGGCTCGTGAAAGCACTATTCGTTGCGATCTTGATAGTGGCTGTCGGCAGTATTGGTGGTG